>JALZDU010000048.1 GCA_030862405.1 Actinomycetota bacterium
ACCAACTCGGCCCGCGGCCGGCTGCCCTCAACCTGCATCGTGGTCATCCTCGCATCCCAGCCATCCACCGCAGAGCGCGAATCGCGTCACTCAGAGCTGCCTGGATCGCCGAGGCAGGCGCCGGTGCGCCGCTGCTATGCGTCCCGCCACCAGCGGCAATGGCAGCTGCGAACTCCTGGGCGTGCACTGCGGCGGCCGCCGCCGTGGCTGGTTCCAACCCGGCAGCCAGCAACGCGCCGAGCACGCCGGTGAGGACGTCACCGGAACCTGCGGTGGCCGGCCACGACGAGCGAGCGGGGTTCACCAGCACCCGGCCGTCCGGAGCAGCGATGATGGTCGTGTTTCCCTTGAGCACCAGCACGGCATTGAACCGGCAGGCGGCGGTTCGGACGGCACCGACCCGGTCGGGACCGGGTGCCTTGCCAGTCAGCCGCTCGAATTCCCGGTCGTGCGGAGTGACAACCAGCGGCGTGTCCGGATCGCGACTGTCCGCCAGATCGGGGTGGCGGGCCAGCAGGGTGATCGCATCGGCGTCGGCCACTACCGGCACTCCCGCGGCAAGCACGTGGGCGAGCACCTGGTGACCTGCGGCGCCGGTGCCCAAGCCGGGCCCGACGGCCCAGGCCTGCACCTGACCGGCGTCGGATACCGAGCCGGTGGCCACCACCTCCGGCCAGCGCGCGCGTACCGCATCGGCAGCGGTGCCGGCGAAGCGCACCATGCCCGATGTCGCGAGTACGGCGGCTCCGGCGCAGAGCACCGCCGCTCCGGGGTAGTCCGCCGAACCCGCCGCGATGCCCAGCACGCCCTGGTTGTACTTGTCACTGGACGGGCCGGGTACCGGCCAGCGAGCACCGATCTCGGCTGCGGTGAGCACCCGCAGATCGGGTTCGCCCAGCTCACCGAACAGGCCGATGTCCACCAGGTGCACGGGGCCGCAGCGCCACGGCGTGAGCAGGTGCACCGGCTTGCGGGCGCCGAACGTGACGGTCTCGGTGGCGGTCACCGCGGGCCCGTCCGCGATGCCGGTGTCCGGGTCCACCCCGGACGGCGAGTCCACCGCGATGATCGGCACCTGGGCGCCTTGGACCAACTGCGCGGCCGCCGGGCGCAACCCGCCACGGCCGGACAGCCCGACGATCCCGTCGAGTATGAGGTCAGCGCGGTCTGGCAGCCGGTCATCGATCCGCCCCCCAGCACGCCGCAGCGCTGCGAGACCTTGCGGATGGACGCGGTCCGGGGACAGCAGCACGGCGGTGACCGCCACTGCGCGGCGGCGCAGGAATGCCCCCGCCCACAGCGCGTCCCCGCCGTTGTTACCCGCCCCGACCAGCAGGGCGACGTGCCGGCCGGAAACCCCGCCGAACCGTTGCGCCAGCACCGCCGCAGTCCTGGTAGCGAGCCCAAATGCGGCCCGGCGCATCAGGACGCCCTCTCCCACCCGGGCTATCAGGGCACCTTCGGCAGCGCGCACGCGAGCTACCGTCCAAGCACCTCGTGAGTGTGTTTCAGTGCCAGAGCACTCCTTGCCACTCACGGCTACTCCACGGTGACGGATTTGGCGAGGTTGCGGGGCTTGTCCACGTCGTAGCCGCGCTGCCGGGCGATCTCAGCGGCGAGCACCTGAAGCGGCACGGTAGACACCAACGGCTGCAATAACGTGGGCACCGCGGGCACCTCCAGCAGATCCGAGGCGTAGGGCCGCACGGTCTCGTCGCCTTCTTCAGCGATGACGATGGTCCGCGCACCACGGGCCCGGATCTCCTGGATGTTGGAGAGCAGCTTGGCGTGCAGCACGGCTCGTCCTTTGGGTGAGGGCATCACCACCACCACCGGCAGGTCCGCCTCGAGCAGGGCGATTGGCCCGTGCTTGAGCTCGCCGGCGGCGAAGCCCTCGGCGTGCATGTAAGCGAGTTCCTTGAGCTTGAGCGCACCTTCCAGGGCCACCGGGAAGCCGACATGGCGGCCGAGGAACAGCACCACTTTCGAGTCCGCGAGCTCACGAGCCAGCGCGCGCACCTGGCCGACTGTATGCAGCACCTGCTGAACTGCCGCGGGCATGGCTTCCAGCTCGGCGAACTCGCGGGCGACCTCATCGGAGTACTTGGTGCCGCGAGCCTGCGCCAGGGCCAACCCGACCAGGAAGTTGGCCACGATCTGGGCGAGGAATGTCTTGGTGGCGGCCACTCCGATCTCCGGCCCGGCGTGGGTGTAGAGCACTGCGTCGGATTCTCGAGGGATCTGCGCTCCGTTGGTATTGCAGATCGCCAAGACCCGGGCCTTCTGCTCTCTGGCGTGGCGCACCGCCTCCAAGGTGTCCATAGTTTCCCCGGACTGCGAAATCGCCACGACCAACGTTGAACGGTCCAGCACCGGGTCGCGGTACCGAAACTCACTGGCGAGCTCGACTTCTACCGGCAACCGACACCAGTGCTCGATGGCGTACTTGGCAACCATTCCTGAGTGGTAGGCAGTGCCGCAGGCGACCACGAAAACCTTGTCGACGTCGCGCAGCTCCTGGATGTCCATCCGCTGCTCATCCAGCACGATTCGGCCGTCGATGAAATGCCCGCGCAACGTATCGCCGATCGCATCGGGTTGTTCTTCGATCTCCTTGAGCATGAAGTAGTCATGGCCGCCCTTTTCCGCCGCGGAGAGGTCCCAATCGACGTGGAAAGGCGTGGCCTGCGCGGGGTCGCCGGAGAAATCAGTGACCTGGTAGCCGTCGCGGGTGATCGTCACCACCTGGTCCTGGCCGAGCTCGACAGCATTGCGAGTGTGGTCGATGAACGCCGCGACGTCGGAGGCAACGAAGTGCTCCCCTGCACCCACGCCCACGACTAGCGGCGACGAGCGACGCGCCGCGACAATCAGATCGGGTTCGTCTGCGTGCGTGACGACGAGCGTGAATGCCCCGTGCAGCCGCCGGCACGCTGCACACACCGCCGTGGGCAGGTCGCCACAGCGGGCGTACTGCGCGGCGATGAGATGCGCGGCGGTCTCGGTGTCGGTATCACTGGACAGCTCCACCCCGCCGGCTTCCAGCTCGGCGCGTAGCTGAGCGTGGTTCTCGATGATCCCGTTGTGCACCACGGCGAGCCTGCCTGCCGTGTCGGCATGCGGATGGGCGTTGCGGTCGGTCGGTGCGCCGTGGGTGGCCCAGCGGGTATGTCCCATCCCGGCCGTGCCGGTGAAAGTATCGCGCCCGGTGGCGCTGAGCTCGCGGATCAGATTGGCCAGCGCGCCGGCCTTGCGAGCCACCGCCAGCGTGCCGGCACCGTCAAGCACCGCGACACCGGCAGAGTCATACCCACGGTATTCCAACCGACCCAGGCCCTGGAGGACGACGCCAAGGGCGTTTCGATGCCCCACGTAACCCACGATTCCGCACATGTGCGTCACGCTAGCCCAACGTCAAGTGCGGTCTCCGATACCGTCCGGGCTCATGGCACGCATTGACCCCACGGTTTGGCGCACGGCGGAGGAGCTGTCCAGACCCGGTCCCCACGGGGTACTGCGCGGCGACCTTGCCCTGGTGGGCATGCCCGGCGTGGTATTCACCCCCCAGTCCGGCCTCGGACTACCTGCGGTCGCGTTCGGGCACGGTTGGCTGCAGCCGACGTCACGCTACGAGGACTTGCTGCGCCATCTCGCTTCCTGGGGAGTGGTCGTGGTGGCGCCGGCCACCCAGCTCGGCGCGCTGCCGTCACACCGGCAGTTCGCCGCCGATCTTCGCAGTGCGCTGGACTTGTGTGTCGGGGTGCGGCTGGGCAACGGCGAAATCAGTGTGGATCCAGGCAAGCTCGGCCTGGTAGGGCATGGCATGGGCGGTGGCTGCGCAGTGCTCGCTGCGGCGACCGATGCCCGTTGCCAGGCCGTGGCGACCCTGGCACTGGCCGAAACCATGCCCTCAGCAGTGGCCACCGCACCCAAGTGCACCATGCCCGGCATGCATCTGGCCGCTGGCAAGGATCGGGTGGCTCCGCCGATCGGGCATGCGCAGCCGGTGGCCAAAGCGTGGGGCGGTCCGGTACTGCTGCGAACGCTGCCCAAGGCCAGCCACCTCGGCTTCCTGCAGGATCAACACTGGACGGATTGGCTGGTCGACGGCAGCCCGGAGTACAGCACCCGGAAAGCGTCCCAACCCCTGGTCACCGCATTCCTGTTGCGCCACCTCACCGGCGCCACCCACTACGACGCCCTGCTCGAAGAGTCCTGATCTGATCTGCGTTCTGGAGGCAGAAAGCGGTAACTGAGGTCACGCGTTGGCGACAACCGCGGCGATGCGGTGGGCGATGGTTTCGGCGGTGGGCTGGGTGGGGGCCTCGACCATCACCCGAACCAGCTGCTCGGTGCCTGACGGGCGCAACAACACCCGGCCGGTCTCACCCAGTTCAACCTCCGCGGCGGCGATGGCGTCGGTCACCGCGGGTGCCGCCGCGACCGCTGCCTTGTCCCCGACCGTGACGTTGACCAACACCTGCGGCAGCCGGGTGACCACCCCGGCCAAATCCGCCAGGCTCTGCCCCGAGGCGATCATCTGAGCCATCAAGCGCAACGCGGTGAGCAGCCCGTCGCCCGTGGTGGCATATCCCGGCAGCACCACATGCCCGGACTGTTCACCGCCCAACGAGAACCCGCCCGCCGCCAGCGCCTCCAACACGTACCGGTCACCTACCGCAGTGGTCTTTACCGCCACCCCGTGCTGGCGCATCGACAGGTGCAGCCCGAGGTTGCTCATCACCGTGGTGACCAGGGTGTTGTTCACCAGCTCACGGCTGTCCCGCATGGCCAGCGCGAGGATCGCCATGATCTGGTCGCCATCCACCACGTCTCCGGCGGCGTCCACGGCCAGGCAACGGTCCGCGTCGCCGTCATGCGCGACACCGATCGCAGCGCCGTGGGCCAGCACCGCCTTGCGCAACGGGTCCAGATGAGTGCACCCGCAGCCGTCGTTGATATTGAGGCCATTGGGCTCGGCGTGCAGCGCCACCACGTCGGCGCCGGCCCTCCGGTAGGCCTCGGGGGCGATCACGGACGCTGCACCATGCGCGCAGTCGACCACCACGCGGATCCCTTCGAGCGGATTCGGGATGGCCCCAAGGAGGTGATCCAGGTAGCGCTCAGTGGCCTCCGGCACCTCATGCACCCGGCCGATTCGGGCGCCGGTCGGGCGCTCCCCGTCGCGGCTGCCCATCGCGGCGATGATCTCGTCCTCCACCGCATCAGGCAGTTTGTGCCCGCCAGCGGCGAACAGCTTGATGCCATTGTCCGGCATTGGGTTGTGTGAGGCGGAAATCATCACACCGAGGTCTGCTGGTAGCTCGGCCACCAGGTAAGCGACCGCCGGGGTGGGCAGCACCCCAACCCGAAGTACCTCGGCGCCCGCCGAGGTCAGACCCGCGGTGACGGCCGCCTCCAGCATCTCACCGCTGGCCCGTGGGTCCCGCCCCACGACAGCGACCGGCCGATGCCCGAGGCCCTGCGTCACGAGCACCCTTGCCGCTGCGCCGGACACGGCCAGCGCCAGCTCAGGCGTGAGCTCGGAATTGGCGAGCCCGCGCACCCCGTCGGTGCCGAACAGGCGGGGTCTCAATACAGGCGGGGCGCTCAACGCGTCACGCACTAACGCTTCGAGTGCTAACGCTTCGAGTACTGGGGCGCCTTGCGCGCCTTCTTCAACCCGTACTTCTTGCGCTCCTTGACCCGCGCGTCACGGGTGAGGAAGCCTGCCTTCTTCAGCGCCGGACGGTCATCAACGTTCAGCTCAATCAATGCCCGGGCGATAGCCAGCCGTAGCGCACCGGCCTGACCCGAGGTACCCCCACCGGAGAGGTTGCCGATCACGTCGTATGCCTCGGGCTTGTTGACCGTGAGCAAGGGCTCCCGCACCAACTGCTGGTGCACCTTGTTGGGGAAGTACTGCTCCAGGCTTGTGCCGTTGAGCGTGAAAACACCGGTACCGGGCACCAACCGCACCCGCACGATCGCTTCCTTGCGGCGACCGACGGTCTGCGCTGACCGGCCGCTGATCGCTGGCACCGCCGACACGACCGGTGCCGGTGGCGCGGCGGCGGCCGGCTCGGTCAGCTGCTGCGGGGTCTGCGGGGCAGTCACGGCGTCTCTCGGGTCCTCACGTGGGTCGGTCGCTGCGTCACTAGTCACTGGGTCGGTAGTCACTGGGTCGGTAGTCACTGGGCGACCTGGGTGATCTCGAATGGCTGCGGGCGCTGAGCGGCATGGGGATGCTCGGGCGCCGCATAGACCTTGAGCTTACGGGCCATCGCCCGGCCCAGGGTGTTCTTCGGAAGCATCCCTTTGACGGCACGCTCCACCAACCGCTCCGGCTGGGTGGCGAGCATCTCGGTGAACGAGCGCCGCTTGAGCCCACCGGGACGACCGCTGTGCCGGTAGACGAAGTTACGGTCACCCTTGTTGCCCGACAGCGACACCCGGCCAGCATTGACGATCACGACGAAGTCGCCGGTATCAACGTGCGGAGCGTAGGTGGGCTTGTGCTTGCCGCGCAGCAGCGTCGCGGCCTGGCTGGCGAGGCGGCCGAGCACCACATCCGTGGCATCGATGACATGCCAGGCGCGTTGCACCTCGCCAGGCTTGGGATTGTACGTGCGCACGGATCTACCTCGTCATCGCAGTTCGTCAGGGGTGCCGGTGCGGCTGCCTCGACTCGTCAACGTGACAGTCGTGACAGTCATCACAGCGCGACCAGGGCCACGCAGCTCCGCACAACAATGGACGACGATACCGGCCGCCGCGTAACACGGTCAAAACGGGGTGGCCGCAGGAGGTGTCCTCTCCGGACAGCCCCGTAACTGCTACGCCCAGCGGCCCTTGTTAGCTGCCTCACCGGCCTGGTAGTTCTCATTCGTAGTGCCCAGCGCCACCCCGATCTGATTGAGCACCATGTGCAGGTCGGCCGCCGACCGGTCCCACTTCGCCTGGTGGGCTTGATAGGCACTCGACGCCTCGCCGGTCCAGGTTGCCGCCATCGGCTGCAGGAACCGCTTGAGATCCTCCATCTCGCGGTTGATATTCGTCCACGTCGTCTGGATTGAGCTCCGCGCGTTCTCAAGCTCCCCAAAGGTGACCAGGATCTCGCTCATGTGTCAGTCTCCTTGTGTATCTCGGCGATTCGGGTGGCGGACTTAGTTACCCAGCGCCTGGCTGATCCGCGAGTAGGTCTGGTTCTCGGCCTCGTCGGCCTGGGCGTAGGTCGTGCCGGATCCTCGGATCTGCTCCCCGATGCTGTTGAGTGCCTCGTTGAGCGCACGAGCGTCGTTGTCCCAGCGCTGCATCAGCAGCTGGAAGGCAGTCGATGCCTGGCCCTTCCACGCGCCGGCCAGCGGCGCCAACTGGTTGCGCAAGCTCGTCAACTGCCCTTGGACGCTCTGGTTCACCTCGGCAACATGGTTCGCCGCCGCCGTCATCTGCTCGAACTCAGCTCCGAACTGCTGTGCCATCTGCAGCTGTCTCCTCGGTATCGGTCACCCGGGTTCGTCGATCTGACGAAAGTGGGACGCCACACTGCCAGATTGGTTCCGGGCCGTGACCATTTGGTCACAGAACGTTGCAACCGGGAACGGTAGGCGTCACTCCGGTGGCAGCCAGGCGATCTGGATGAGCTGCTGACCGGCCTTGCGACCCACCAGGGTGCCCCGGCCAGGTGGCATCGCGCATGGTTTGACGTTCCCCAGCAACGGGCCCTCGTCGGGGCTGCCGCTCATCACGATGCCCGGAGTGGATACCTCCCGCAGCCGCGCGATCACCGGCTCGTACAGAGCCCGCGCGGCACCACCCGAACGCCGGGTGATGATCAGGTGCAGCCCGACATCCTTGGCTTGCGCCAAGAACTCCTGCAGTGGCGCGAGCGGATTCGCACCGCCCTGGGTCGCCACCAGGTCGTAGTCATCGACCAGAACGTACAGGTCGGGGCCGGACCACCAGGAGCGGTCTCGGAGCTGCTGCTGGGTAACCGACGCACCGGGCAGGCGCTTGCGCATCGAGCGTTCCACATCAGCGATGATCGGAATGAGCACGTCGGTGGACATCCCGTACCCGATGACGTGCTCCGAATCCAGGAAGCCGAGCATGGACCGGCGGTAGTCGACCATGACGATGCGGGCCTGGTCCGGGCTACAGCTGTCCACAATGCCGCGGGCGATCGTCCGAAGCAGGCTGGTCTTGCCTGATTCCCCGTCGGCAAAACACAGGAAGTGCGGCTCAGCGGTGAAGTCGAGATACACCGGGGCGAGCTCAACCTCGTTGATCCCGATCGGGATCAGGTGCGGACGCTGAGATTGGAGCGCGGGCAGCTGCTCGTAAGGGACTCGCTCGGGCAACAACCGGACCCGCGGCGCGTGGGAGCCAGGCCACTCGCCACGGATTCGCGCCACCGCGTCAGCGACGCCAAGGCCGACGTCCTGCGCGCTGGTCACCGCGTCGATCCTGGGCAGCGCGGCAAGGAAATGCAGTTTCTCCCTGGACAGTCCCCGGCCGGGCCGGCCCTGCGGCACGTTGACCGCCACCCGCCGATCGATATCGGACTCGCCCGGGTCACCAAGCCGCAGCTCGAAGCGAGTACCGAGCAGGTCCTTGAGGGCGGGCCGGATCTCCGCCCACCGGGTGGCGCCGATCACGACGTGCACTCCGTAGGACAGGCCCAGATTGGCCAGGTTGATGACCTTCACCTCCAGGTCGCTGGCGCCGAACTCCTGCCGGAAGCCGTGCCACCCGTCGATCACCAGGAACACGTCACCGAATGGATCTTCCCGCAACTGCTGTGTCTGAGCTGACGGGCCGCGCTGCTTGCGAGCCCGGAAATCGGCCATCGAGTCGATTCCCAGCGAGCGGAACCGCTTCTCCCTGGCGGTGAGCAGCCCGGTCACCTCGGCGATGATCCGCCGCACCGTGTCGGGCTCCAGCCGCCCAGCCACCCCCCCGCTGTGCGGCAGGCCATCCAGCGATGCCAGCGTGCCGCCCCCGAAGTCGATGCAGAAGAACTGCACTTCTTCGGGGGTATGGGTGAGCGCCAGAGACATCAGCAGGCAGCGCAGCAGGGTTGACTTGCCCGACTGCGGGCCGCCGGTGACCACGGCATGGCCCGCGGCCCCGGAGAAGTCCGCCCAGAGTAGGTCACGGCGCTGTTCGTAGGGTTTGTCCACGATCCCGACCGGGACGGCCAGCCGCCCGTTGCCGAAGAACCCGACCGGGGACAGCCCGCGATCCTCGGTTGCTGACAGCGGAGGCAGCAGCTGATCCAACGAGGGCGGCGACTCCAGCGGCGGCAGCCACACCTCGTGGGCAGGGGGTCCTTGCCCGCCCAACTTGGCGACCACGACATCCAGCACGCTGGGCTCGGCGAGATCTCCAGGCGGAGCGTCGAACACCGGCTGCTGGCCCGGCGGCTGGGCTACCTCGGGCAGATCCACGTACTCGGGCACGAATAGCCGCGGCCGCCGGTCAGAGGTGACAGCGACCGTGCTGGCCATCGTGAGGGCACCGCCGACCCGGTAGGAGCCTGAGACGTAAGCCGCCTTGAAGCGCTCCATGGACATGGTGTCGAACTTCAGGTAGCCCGATCCGGGCAGTGGCGGCAGCTCGTAGGCGTCGGGAACGCCGAGCACGGCCCGAGACTCCCCAGCGGAGAACGTCTTGAGACCGATCCGGTAGGACAGGTGGGACTCCAGGCCGCGCAGCCTGCCCTCCTCGAGACGCTGCGAGGCCAGCAGCAGGTGCATCTGCAGCGAGCGGCCCAGCCGGCCGATGGCCACGAACAGGTCGATGAACTCAGGCTTCTGGGCAAGGAGCTCGGAGAACTCGTCGATCACGATGAACAGTGCCGGCAGGGGATCGAGATCCGCGCCGTTGTCCCGGGCCTTCTCGTAATCCTTGACGTTGGCGAAATTCCCCGCGGTGCGCAGCAGCTCTTGGCGGCGGTTCATCTCGCCGGCCAGCGCGTCCTGCATGCGGGTGACCTGCGTGAGGTCACCGGCCAGGTTCGTGATCACGGCGGCGACGTGTGGCGCCTGCTCCATGCCCAGGAATGTGGCGCCGCCCTTGAAGTCGACCAGCACGAAGTTCAACACTGCCGATGAGTGGGTGGCCATCAGGCCCAGCACGAAAGTGCGCAGGAACTCCGACTTCCCCGACCCGGTGGCCCCCACGCACAGGCCGTGCGGACCCATCCCGCCCAGGGCTGCTTCCTTGATGTCCAGCTCCACCGGCTGACCGAGCTCATCCACCCCGATCGGCACCCGCAGGCGGTCTCGCATCGGTCGTGGCCGCCAAGCCTGGGCCACGTCGAAGATGCACGGATCGGCGGGCAGGCCGAGCAGCTCCAGCAGGCCCGGATTGGCCAGCAGCGGCTCGTCGCTGCTGTCGGCTTCCTGCGGACCGATCCGGTACGGGGACAGCGCGCGTGCCACCGCCTCGGCCTCGGCGACACCGAGCGAATCGGGAACCCCGAAGAATTCGACTCCGGCCGGCCCGCGGGCGCCGATCGCCGCGCCCTCGATCGCCAGCTGCAGCCCGCGGCGGGTGGTCAGGCTGCCAAGCGAGTCCGAGAGGTCGAGCAGGGTGACCCCGGCCATGCCCTCCTCCAAGAGAATCTGCTCCTCCCCAGTGACCTCTCCACCGTCGATGATGATCACTAGGTGCGGGCCGTCACCGTAGGTCTGGGCGTTGCGGGAGAACCGAGGGCGGTCGGCCAGCTGCTCGCCGAGCAACCTCTCTATCTGGGTCAATGATCCGGCCATCATCCGCCTCGGCCCGGCGCCATCGACCAGACTCGGGTGCTGCACGTGTGGCAGCCACTTCGTCCATTCCCAGTCCGCCTTTGCCCGCCCGGTGGTGACCACGGCAATGAGCAGGTCATCGGGAGGGTGGAAGGTGACCAGCTGGGCCACCATCGAGC
>JALZDU010000052.1 GCA_030862405.1 Actinomycetota bacterium
ATTCGAATCCGGTCTCGACGCCCTGCTCACCGGTCTGCAAACCACCCACAGCACCCCACACCGACATTGATCACCAACCTTGGGCTGTCGTGATAGCCGAGCCGGTTTCAGCGCAGGGCCACGGGCAATGTGTCCAGGCCATTCATCAGCACGCTGAGTCGCCACGTCAGCGCCTGGGCAGGCACCGCCAGGCGCAACCGTGGGAAACGGTCAAGCAGCGCGCTAAGGGCGATCCGGGCTTGCAGCCGCGCCAGGGGGGCGCCTAGGCAGTGGTGGATACCGTGACCAAAAGCCAGGTGCGGATTGGGCGTGCGGGTGATGTCCAGCGTGTCGGGGTTGGCGGTGCCCGCCGGATCGCGGTTGGCGGCAAGCAAGCCGGGAACCACAATGTCACCGGCCGGGATGGTGATCCCACCCATCTCGATCGGCTCGGTGGTGACTCGGAAGGGTGCGACCTGAAATGGGCCATCAAAGCGCAGAAGCTCTTCGACTGCGGTGCCCAGCCGCTGTGGGTGGGCGCGCGCCAGCGTCAGCTGGTCGGGGTGACTAAGCAGTGCATGCATCCCATTGCCGATCACGTTGACCGTGGTCTCATGGCCGGCGATGAGCAGCAGGGCCACCATCGAGGTGAGCTCGTCCTCGCAGAGACGGTCTTGGCCGTCGCGGACCATTAATAGGGCGCAGAGCAGGTCATCGGTGGGGGTAGCACGCTTGATGGTGAGCAGCTCCTGGAGGTAGCGCACCAGCGCGGTGGCCGCCGAGCGGTAGGTGTCCGGGTCGGCCAGTGCGCCGGCCACCAACGTCGTTGACCAGTGGTGAAACTCCGCTCGGTGATCCGCGGGCACGCCCAGCAGCTCGCAGATCACGGTGATCGGCAGTGGGTAGGCAAACGCAGTGATCAGGTCGACCTGTGCCTTGTTGACCATTGCGTCTATCAGCTCATCAGTAATCTGCTGGATACGTGGTGTGAGCTGCTCGATGCGACGGCGGGTGAACGCGGCGGTGACCAGCCGGCGCAGCCGGGTGTGACCGGGCGGGTTGCGACTAGCCATGTGATTGCCCATCGCCGCGCACACCTCAGGCGACAGCCAGTCGCGGCGCAGCACCGCCTCTGCCGCCTCACTCCTGACCAGCTGCCCAGCATGCAGGGCCTGCCGCACCTCGTGGTAACCGGTGATCAACCAAGCCGGCTGTCCCGTAGGCAACACGATCCGATGTACCGGGCCGGCCGCCGTCAGCTGCGCATACCGAATATGGCGCTGCGCCCCGTCGGTGATCGAAAATGGCGCCTCCACCAGTGCCTCAGCCATGGCCTGCACCTCCTGGGCACCCTCATCTCGGCGGCATACGTGGCATACATAACGAAGAAGAGCCACCATCCCCGGCGGGTAATACCGCTTTGGGTTCTTTTCTCACCGCCGTTGATCTCGGCATGAGATAGCTGTCTGTCCTTCGGTGTGGCGATCCGGTGCCGCTAAGACACAGCCACACGTGATCTTGTGTCCGCCGCCTTGTGAGGCAAGCGGCAACGGCGCCTGGATGGCATCGATGCGATCGTGCTGGCGCTGACCGCCAGCGGTTGATGACCCGGGAGATCGCGGCCTTTATGAGGTGTGTGGCACGAAGGTCGGCCGCGACACCATCTCCCGGATCCCCGACAAGGTCGTCAAAGAGATGGTCGAATGCCAAAACCGGTCACTGGGCAACCAGCCCATCGACATCGCGATCGGGCGTGACCAAGCGGCGGGTAGCGCTGAGCCGTCCTCGACGGTCAGGACGGCGGTGTGCGCACACGGCAGCCGTCAAAAACCGGCATCAAGACCATCATGGAAGCAACGCACCAATGACTTCCTCATCACGCGAGGCTCAGCTACGCCAGGACATCCAACGAACCGCGAGCAGCTCGTCATACCGCGGAAGCATTAACCCACAGCCAGACAGGCCGCGTGCAAGGACAAGATGCGCGACCCCCACAAACCGTGCAAGTCAAGGCTGAACAGGCCACGCAGCATCTGCTGGAAGGCACCGAAGCACTTCAAGCCAAGACAAGCGAGGGCAAGACGAGCGACAACTGGCGTCACATACTTTTCTCTCGCAACGGCATCTACCCACCCCACCGTGAACACCCCGGGTCTGAATGAGGCTTTGTCCTACGCGGAGGACGAAGAGAGGACCCGACATTCGAGGCGCCCTCATGAGTGCGTGGCGTCTGCGCATCTATTTGCGACGCTGCAGTGCTGGGTTGTGTCAGTTTGCTTGTGGAGATGGTGCGGCGCTGTTCAGGTAACGTGGATTGAAAAGAATAGCTCTGGCAACGGTGAGGTACACACCGTAGTGCTTTTCCACCAGAGCAGGGATGTCTTGTCCGGTGCGTTGCCAGATGTCGATGTTGCCTTCCATATCATCGGCACGGTTTTGCAGCAAGCCAGCC
>JALZDU010000084.1 GCA_030862405.1 Actinomycetota bacterium
CCGCTAGACGATCGTTATTTTTCCCTGGGAGTGGGCGTTGAGTACTGGTTGCGGTGAGTCGCAGCAGGTCGAGCATGACCGGAAGCTCAGTTGCAGCGGTGACGCCTGATGACTGCCCTTGGCAGGCCATGGGCGGCACCTGCGTTGCGATGCGTAAGGTGTCGCTCCGTAGTCCGCAGACGACCCTCAGTAAGGCCGCGACCAGAGCACAACAACCGCAGTATTGACGCACCAGTCCTGCACAGGGGGTCCTCAACTGCGGAAATGCTTCAGCGAGAGGTGACGACATGGCGCTTAGACGGCAACGTCTATCGCAACGCCGCAAAGCTGTCGGGCTGACTCAGGAGTCACTCGCGCAACGCCTGGGAGTAGAAAGCTCCACCGTCAGCCGATGGGAGGCCGGAGACACCCAACCCCTCCCGTCGATACGACCACACGTGGCCCGAGCCCTGCACGTGTCCGTAGACCAGCTCGCTGAGCTACTCGCCGAGTCCGCGACTGCCAAGACCACGCGAGGTCTCTTGGCCGAGACCGAGGTGACGATGCCGGTGCCGAAGGCTCAGGCGGAGGTGTGGCTGGGCCGAACCGAGTTTCAGGATCTGATCCACCCGCAGGCAGCCGCGGCCGTCGAGACGTTGCAATCCACGGGTGTCGGTACGGACAACCCCGCTGCGACCGCACTCGGCCCCACCCTGCCCGAGCTTGCGACCGACATCGCCTACCCTGCCGATACCAACACCGCCGCCACGGGCTTTGGGTCAGACACACCAGTCCCGGCGACGGTCGGGGTTGGCCGCTTCGGCGGGTCCGACGTCCCCAAGCCGGCCCAGACCAACGTCTCAAACTTCTCGTCCGTGACCACCATTCCACTCAAGGTCGCCGTCGCCAATGTCCAGCGGCGCCGGGCTAGGTCACGGCGGTTCAAGCGGTTGGCCGCAGCGGGCGTCCTGGCCTTGATGGGGGGGATAGCGTCCATGCCATTCATAACCTCCGGCAGCGGCCGCATCCCCCCTGCCGCCGCCGGCAACCCGGCACCCGCAGCCCCCGTGGTTGCCATCCCAGCATCCGAGCCCAGCAACAACGACAACAACCCCCGCGGCCAAAATTCCACCGGAGCATCCGTCGCCGCACCGAACGACCCAGCCGATGGCTTAGCTCTGTCAGGGCAATCCGCGGTGTCCACACCTCACAGCACCCAAAGCCCCAACCGGCGCATCAGTGCCTCCCAGCCTCCTGCGTCCATGACGGCCCCTCCCGCGCCGCGCACCCCAGCAATCCCGACTGAGGCCTATACGTGGTCTGGGATGGATGCGTTGAGCGCGCGTGATCAGAGCAGGGCACCCCTTCGGCCAGAAGCTCCCCCGCACCCATAACGAAATCGGCCTGTGCCGACGCGAAGGCATCAGCTCACAGAAGCGTTCACCGACCTCGCCTTCGCCCGGCGGCAAGCTGACATTCCACCTCCTCGGCGCCATCGCCGAGTTCGAACCTTGGCGCCATCGCCGAGTTGACCTGATCTCCTAACGCACCCGCGACGGCCTACCACCGGGGATCAAGTCTTGGAGGTCGTGCTACCTGACGATGTCGACCTCATCGACTATGAGCTGGTGGAAGACGGCAAGCCCTACTGGGAGATCGGTTTGCTTGGCCGTCGGGGAATGATCGTGTGCCGTGTCGTTGCGTCTGCTCTACCTGGTCTTCGTCCGGCTGCTGAACCTGCTGTTGTTGCTCGGTCGCTCGTCGGCGTCCAAGGACATTGAACTGTTGGTGTTGTGCCACGAAGTCACTGTGCTGCGCAGTGTCAATCCGAAACCTCGCCTGGACTGGGCCAGATCGAGCGGTGTTTGCCGCGCTGGTCGGGGCCTTGCCCACGATGCTGCGCAGGCATCGTTTGGTCACGTCAGGCACGATCCTGCGCTGGCACGTCACCTGGTCGCCAAAGAAGTGGATCTCTCCGACCCGTCTCGGGCGTCCAGCCGTCGATGACACGGTGGTCGTGCTGATCGAGCGCATGGCCCGGGAAAATCCCGGCTGGGGATAGATATCAGAGAATCCAGGGCGAGTTGCTCAAGGTCGATCACCGCGTGGGAGCGTCCACGATCCGCGGCGTCTTGCAGCGGTTGCGGATACCTCCGGCACCGATCCGCGACACCGACACGACATGGCGGCAGTTCCTATGCACCCAAGCATCGACGATGCTGGCGTGCGGCTTCTTCCACGTGGACTGCGCAGCGACGCTCCAGCGGATCTATGTATTCTTCGTCCTGGAGGTCGCCAGCCGATCCGTGCACCTGTTGGGCGCGACAACGAAGCCGGACGGCAAGTGGACCACCCAGCAAATCCGCAACTGACGATGGACCTTGGCGACCGCGTCACCCAGTTCCGTTAACGGATCACGCGTCGACCGGTCCTGGTGGCCTGATCAACGAATACGAACAGGCAGCATGAAACCGCTGTTCACCATAGATGGTCGACTTCTGGAATCCACAAGGTCCACATGACGCTACGCATGAAGACTAATACCGGTCAAACTTGAACTTGGCCGTCTGCGAGACTTTTGTCGTTCTGCTGCAACCAGCGATACAAGATGGCAAACGCACCCCACGACAGCAGCGTTACGAATGCTATGGCAACGGAGCCTATGTAGGGGATGACGGCGAACAATGTGGCGATAATGCTGTACAAGACCGTAACGCCGATAGCACCCCACACTTTGGCTTTATGGTTTCGGGCTAGGCGTTTACTTTCTTTGAACGCGCCTATCACCCCTGTTCCCTTATCTACCACTGCATAGGGAATGAGACTAAACCAAGCTACCGTCCATATCAACGGCACCAGCAGCAGTAACGCCGATCCGAAGATTACCAGTGCAAACAAAAGCAGCGCGCCAAGCAGGGTGAAGTATTTAGTAGCATCAAAGCGCATGAACTCGCTCAGGCTGATGACTTTACGGTCCGCCAAAGCAAAACCGTAAACCGGCAACGCCAGCAAGAATACGAGGTACAATATATCTTCGTAATTCCACCGTTCGGTACTAAAGTAGGACACATCGTCCTGTCCAACGCTGCTGATAATCGCCAGCACAGCATACACACCCAGAAACAACAACGCTGGTTGCGGATTTTTCTTGAGCTGGTCGAACGCCCCGGCAAAGGCCGTGAATGCTCCGGGCCATTGGCCTTCAGCGTTGGCGGGCGCCGCTGGTGACGGATCGTCCGATTTATGGGGATTAGGATTGGTATTAGTAGCCATGGGACTCCTACATGTTATAATTCTGCCGCGATACCTCAGAACGCCCTTATATGTCGACGGGCTCATGGGTGTGGCAGGTCATTTCCGCCGGGCCACTTATGTAGCAGCATGAGGAACGAGTACTAGCGTTGTCGATAGCTCGTATTTGATCTTCCTTGGCAACCCACTGGCGCCCGTTCCATATCCACTCCGCGCCGGTGAGTCGCACAGTCATCGATCCTTTTGGGGCCACACCCTGTTCGGGTCCCAACCCAAGCTGCCTCAAAAACTTAACCGGATCCTCCAGTAGTTCTGGCATTAAATTCATTTCAATATCGAAATGAAATACTGGTGGGTCGTGTTCTAGCCCCTCTACCCCTGGACCTGCTAGCTGCTTGACAACTATGTCACCCCTTGCGCCGCTGCCGTAGCTCATACTCAGCACCTCCTGTAACACCAGTCGGACTTAAGGAGTGGTCCGTTACACGATGAGCGTGGAACACCCGATTTCCGCAGTCCTGCGCTCTGCGGGGACGCTACGGCTTGGCGGCCGACATGCCGCGGACCTCAGAGCACAACCCACTCCTGCGCGGTGGCGCGGACCGATACTTTATCAATCGATCTTGAAACCTTGGGTTTTGGGCTTAAGTGCGTTCGGCGCGCTGGTCAAGACGAGTGCATGGGGCATCGGTCCCTCCCAGCGCCATCTGATCTTGACAGCGGGACCTGAGAGCAACGACGGCGTACACGTCGGCACTACGCCACATCCTCATGGACACGCACCAGCAGCTAGCGGACGCTACCGTGCCTCCGGGCACCGCTTTGGGAGCGAGGGGCCTGCTCCGGCAAGCGCGAACGGCGCCTGGCCCGCGCTAGCCGCCGCCATCGTCGTCAACGACGCCCCGCTTGGCCTCCCAATCGCTTGATACCCCAACGGTCTCGGACACCGCCCGCCAGCCACAAACCTCGCGTAGTTAAGCGGTGCCGCCGAGATGTTCCAGACTTATTGGGATGTGTCGTAATTGGCGGAGTAGACGGCCATGTGCGGCTGGTCGCTAGGTTCCTTGCGTTCTACAATTCTGCGACTGTGCAGGTCCCGTGTAACGGTATGCTGCCTATAGCCGATTCACTATGGTGACGTTAGCTCCGGAGCCAGACCGACACTCCCGGGGGGATGAGTGACTCAGGGTACAGGAGCGGAGTCCAATAGCTACGGTTACGCGGTGACAGGTCCGATCTGGACTACGGCCGCTCGGCCAGGCATGCTGCAACTACGATCACATGGAGCGACTACATCGCCCCGCGCATTATGTTGTTTACTACTGGTAAAAGCCCACTTCTGACCTCCACTCCAACTCAGTCCGTCCGAGAGGTGAAGAAAATAGCGTCGAGAGGGGCGGTGAGTGGCAATGAAACTCGTGGTGCTCGCCCTGGGCGCTCTGTTGTTGCTAGCCGGCATCGTTGGCGGTGGACTCCGCGAGTGTGACGGGTCGTCACTAGGAGGACTCTGATTGATATGAAGCGATGGGGATGTCTGCTGGTACTCGTGCTCCTGTGCTTCACCGGCTCCGGTTGCTCCCGGTCGCCAAACCCCGACCTGGCGGCCGATGAACACGATAACTAAAACCAGAAACACCCACCACGATCATCGCCACAAACTTGACGACGCCGATAAACAATTTTCCACCACCACCATTTTCGTTATGACCACCTCGAAGACCCAACCACCCTCAATGACTTCGGTATTCAAAGCCTCCAGGGAGCACACCCCAAGAGTCGCCACCGAATTACTCACCGTTACAAGCCAAACCCACACTTACCCGCATAACCTAACCGACTCAACAACGGCAGGGGTCAGACAACAGCGGGGCCAAAAGACAGCACTTTCGCCACCACCATCGCCATAGCCCGGGCGCACGCTCCCGACCGACACCACGAACAAGGGATGCGGACCCCCACCATGGTCCATCACCGCGGACTTCCATGACTACGGGCAGCATCGATGCTCAGTTAGCGGCTGACTAAACGATCTCCATTCAGTCAACACACTGGGATACATTGCGATGGGGAGGCACGTCGCCTGAATCTCGCAGATCCGCACGGGCTATGAGCATCCGACTCATAACAGCAGTTCACAAGGGTGTATGGTGGGCGCAGCAGGATTCGAACCTGCGACCGCTCGCTTGTAAGGCGAGTGCTCTCCCGCTGAGCTATGCGCCCGATGCCCCCGAGGGGGCACGGTCCATGCTGGTAATGCAGCCAGGGCCTGCTTCCAGACGGTATGGTCACATAGGCCTGCCGGGCTGGTTGAGCTGGGCGAAGCAGGCCACACCGTCGGTGCCCACCAGGAAGGGACCCCGGTTGGCCATGCCAGCCTTGTCGTTGAACACCGCGTAGTCCTGCATGACCTTGCCGTGCGGCCAGAAGTCCGGCAGTCGTGCGAAATCATAGCCCTGCTGGTCATACCATGCCTTGACGGTGAACACCGAGTCCACCGACACCGCCAGCACCTGCTGAAGGCAAAGGGTAGAACACCACCAGCACGTTGCGGATACCGTGGATCCCCGACAGCGTCCGCTGCTGGTTGTTCTGATCCTTCGGGGTCTGGTCTCCGACCTTGGCCGACATGCGCGCAGCTCTCTCCGACTCGTCCGCAGTCCGCGCCGGATGGCCGCGCGCTGACGCCGACAGTATCCGCAATCGAGCCAGCATTCAGCGTTTGGACTTGGCCGCCTTCGCGGTGGCCAGCCTGGTGGCTGCCCAGTCGTCGCTCACGCTGATGTTGGACGTTTGCGCCAGCCCGACGGTGTTGGCCGCCTCGTTGATGTCCGAGGCCTCGACATGACCGTCGCGGCCGGTCTTGGGCGTGAAGACCCAGATCACCCCGTTCTCGGCTAACGGCGACCGAGCGTCCACGAGGGTGTCGAACAAATCACCGTCGTCGTCGCGCCACCACAGCAGCACCACATCAACGATTTCGTCGGAGTCTTCGTCGAGCAGCTCAGCACCAAGCACCTCCTCGATGGCCGCGCGCACGTCGTCATCGACGTCGATATCCCAGCCGAGCTCCTGTACAACCATGTCCGATTGGATCCCGAGCCTCTCGGCAACGCCGAGCTTGCTGGCGTCTCCCGCCGCGGCGGCGACCACGGTTTCACCCCTCCACAACATCAGGCCGGCGTCGACCGCCGGACGTGTTACTACTCGATGACGTACCAGCGAACACTGCGGTCCTGCCAGAGCGCAACAGCCAGTACCAGGACACGCCGGTGCTGGCGTAGGTCGCACGAATTACCAGCGGGTAGGAGTGACACCGAGGGCGACGCGGACGAGCATGGAGCACGATGGAGGCAGGTGGCCGGTCCCGCGCGACCGGCAGGCTGGTCACTTGCGGTTTTCCAGGACACCTCGAGGCGAGGAGATCCCTTGACCACGCAGCAAGGCCGCCTGCCCGCTCGGGTGCGGGTCATCCGTGACGGGGTGGCGGCGCACCTTCCAGATATCGACCCGGAGGAGACGGCGGAGTGGCTGGAGGCCTTCGATTCCGCGGTGCTGTCCGGCGGCAAGCAGCGGGCACGATACCTGATGCTGCGGCTGCTCGAACGGGCCCGCGAGACCGGCGTCGGGGTGCCCTCGTTGACCAGCACCGACTACGTCAACACCATCCCCACCGAAAACGAGCCGTGGTTCCCCGGGGACGAGGAAACTGAGCGCCGCTACCGCGCCTGGATCCGGTGGAATGCGGCGATGATGGTGCACCGGGCGCAACGTCCGGGCGTCGGTGTCGGCGGGCACATCTCCACCTACGCCTCCTCGGCCGCGCTCTACGAGGTGGGTTTCAACCACTTCTTCCGCGGCAAGGACCATCCCGGCGGTGGAGATCATGTGTTCATTCAGGGGCACGCATCGCCCGGTATCTACGCCCGGGCCTTCCTGGAGGGCCGGCTGTCCGCCGACCAGCTCGATGGGTTCCGCCAGGAGTTCTCCCACGCCGGCCCGGGTGGCGGCCTGCCGTCCTACCCGCATCCCCGGCTGATGCCGGACTTCTGGGAGTTCCCCACCGTCTCAATGGGGCTGGGCGCGATCAACGCGATCTTCCAGGCCCGGTTCAACCGCTACCTGCAGGCTCGCGGCCTCAAGGACACCTCCGACCAGCACGTGTGGTGCTTCCTCGGCGACGGTGAGATGGACGAGCCGGAGTCCCGCGGGCAGATTCAGGTCGCCGCTACCGAGGGGCTGGACAACCTCACCTTCGTGGTGAACTGCAACCTCCAGCGCCTCGACGGCCCGGTCCGGGGCAACGGCAAGATCATCCAGGAGCTGGAGTCGTTCTTCCGGGGCGCCGGCTGGAATGTGATCAAGGTGATCTGGGGCCGCGAGTGGGATGCCCTGCTCTTCGCCGACCGGCAAGGCGCGCTGGTGAACCTGATGAACGTCACGCCCGATGGGGACTACCAGACCTACAAAGCCAACGACGGCGGCTACGTCCGGGCTCACTTCTTCGGTCGTGACCCGCGTACCAAGGAGCTGGTCAAAGACCTGTCCGACGCCGACATCTGGAACCTCAAGCGCGGTGGGCACGACTACCGCAAGGTCTACGCCGCCTACCAGGCCGCCACCCAGCACCACGGCCAGCCCACGGTCA
>JALZDU010000063.1 GCA_030862405.1 Actinomycetota bacterium
CTGGGCCGCGTGATCCAGGCACGGCCCGGAGATCGACGTGTAGGAGGCGACCCGGCCGCGCAACCACTCGCCGGTCACGGCATGCCAGGTCGCGACTGCTCCCCAGTCGTGGGCCAGCAGATGCACCTGCCGAGCCGGGCTAACCGCGTTGACCACCGCAGCCAAATCCTCGGCGAGCTGGTCGAGCCGGTATGCCAGCCGGCTGCGTGGCTTCCCGGACGCGCCGGCGCCACGGACGTCGTAGCTCACCACGCGGTAACGCGGGGCCAACTCGGCGGCCACGCCGTCCCACACAGTGTGGTCGTCGGGGTAGCCGTGCACGCAGATCACCGTGGGTGCGTCGAGCGGTCCGGACTCGTACACCCGCAGTGCCACGCCGTCGGTGGTGATCACTTCGCTGGTCATCACGCAGCCGATGCTCGTTGCCAGCGGTGCACGTGCGGAAGATCGTCGTCAAGCCAGTAGGCGCTACCGCTGCCGGTCACGACAAGGATCTCCTCGAACTTCACCCCGACGTCGCGGAAGCCGATGTGCGGCTCTACCGCCCACAAACCCGGAGTCGCCGGATGGTTGGAGATCTGATCATCGGCCCACAGCGGCGAGCGGTGGTGCATCCGCTCCACGATCAGGTCACCGACCAGGGTCTGCAGAGAGCGGATGCCGAAGCCGGCCGCGATGAATTTCGGCAGCCGCGAGCGCACCTTGCCGATCTGGTGCCCGATGACCCGCCCAGGGTAGACGCGGTGCCGGTTGTCATAGCCCTGCCGGGTGATCAGCGCGTCGACGTCGCGGTAGATCTGCCGCAGCGGCACGCCATCGTTGACCCTGTCCACGATCAGCGTCCGGTACTCGGACAGATCCTCCATCAGCTGCTCGTAGATCCGGTTGGTGCCCAGGCAGCCGGCGTAGCCAATGTCGGCCATGTACCCGTCACGCACCGGCGCACAGTCCAGGATGAAGGGCATGCCCTCTTCCAGCCGCCGGTGGGTGGGGAAGAACTGGAAAGGAGTCCGGAAACCGCGGAATGCGGTGCGGTCACCGAACCACGCGAACGGCGTGTGAAACCAGTCCTGCACCCCGCGCTCGACCAGATACTCCCGGATCCTGTTGGCGGCCTGCTTCTCAGTCACGCCCGGCTTCAGCGTCCGCCCGACCGCCTGGGCCGCGGTATAGGCCAGCTGCTGCACCTCGCGGAACCTTGCCAGGTCGGCGGGATCAGTCACGCCCTTGGCTGCCACCCGCCGCCTCCCTCACGCCAATTCCTACTTCTCCGTAGGAACTTCCTACGTCATGGTAGGTTTGTCAAGTGCCGAATCGGAAGGTGGTGCCGCTGACCGGCCCGGTCCGGGCGGTCCGGGCTCGGGCGGCCCATCTCGGTCCCGAGCGCCGACGACCGCTGATTCTCGACGCGGCGTTGGAGGTCTACGTCGAGCATGGCTATCGGGGCACGTCGATGCAGGCGGTGGCCAATGCGGCCGGCGTGACCAAACCGGTGGTCTACGAGTGCTACCCGAACAAGGACGAGTTGCTGCTGGCGTTACTGGACCGCGAAGAGCGTCGCCTGCTGGAGGCCATCACCGACGCGTTACCGCGAAGTTCGACTTCCGACAACATGGAGGCGGTACTGGCCGCCGGGCTCACGGCCTTTCTCACCGCAGCAGGCCAAGCTCCCAGCTCATGGCGAGTGGTCTTCGAATCCCGGCGGGGCTCCGATTCCGTGGTCGCGGTAAGGGTTCGACAGGCCCGAGACATGATCCTCGGTCAGATCCAGGCACTGGTGCGCTTGCGCATGGAGGCGGCCGACGTTGATGACGTCGAACGCAAGGCGCCCGTTGTCGCAGAGTTGTTGGTCACCGTGGCCGAGTCCTGCGCGCGAATGCTGGTGCTGGAGCACTACCCATGGACTGCGGCAGAGCTCGCTACCTACGTGGCTCGTCTCCTGACCCGTGGTGTCCAGCCTGCCTGACCGCCCTTGAGGAGCTACGCCAGGCCGGAGCCTTAATTTTCATCAGATGTTGAGTTTCTTCGGCCGGGGAGCTAGCGTCGGGGTGTGACCACAGCGCAGTGGCGTGGTGTGGTTAACCAGGAACTCGTCGTCGAGCTCGACTGTGTCGGTGCGGACCTGCTGCCCGTAGTGGGGGGCAAGGCAGCGAATCTTGGCGAGCTCATCCGCGCCGGGTTTCCGGTGCCACCAGGGTTCTGCATCACCACGGCGGCTTACCAGCAAGTTGCCGCGGACGTCGTCGACCCGGACGCCCGGGACAGAGGCTTGATCGCCGAGCAAGCCCGCACCGCGATCCTCGCGACACCCGTACCCGCCGCGATCGCCCATGCGGTCGAGCGCGCCTACCGCGGCCTCGGCGACGATGTGCCGGTTGCCGTGCGCTCCTCGGCCACCGCCGAAGACCTACCCTGGGCGAGTTTCGCCGGTCAGCAGGACACCTACCTCAACATCGTCGGCGTGGACGCTGTACTCGGCGCGGTCCGACGGTGCTGGGCATCGTTGTGGACAGACCGGGCGGTCAGCTACCGGACGACCAACGGGATCGACCACGCCACCGTCCGGCTCGCGGTGGTGGTCCAGCAAATGATCAAGCCCCAGGTCGCCGGGGTACTCTTCACCGCCGACCCGGTGACCGGCCATCGTGGGCACACGGTCATCGATGCCAGCCCCGGCCTGGGCGAGGCGGTGGTGTCCGGTGCGGTCAACCCCGACCACTTCGTCGTAGATACTGCCGGCACGGTGCTGCAACGCACCCTGGGCGACAAGCGGGTGGTCGTGCGGGCGCTACCCGGTGGTGGCACCGAAAAGGTCACGCGGCCAGCCGACGCCGAACAAGCCTGTCTGAGCGACGCGCACATCCGGGATCTCGCCGCACTGGGCCAGCGCGTTCAGGCGCACTACGGAGCCCCGCAGGACATCGAATGGGCCCTGGACGGCACCGGTGCGCTGTGGTTGACCCAAGCCCGGCCGATCACCACGCTGTACCCGCTGCCGGTTCAGCTGGACGGAAACCTGCGCGTCTACCTTTGCCTGAGCCTCGCACAGGGCCTCACCCGCCCGGTGACCCCGATGGGCATCGCGGCGTTCCGGCTGCTGGCGTCCTCCGCGTCGGAGGTGGTGTTCGGTTCGGTAGTCAGCAACCCGCTATCTGGGCCAGTGGCGTTTGTGGAGGCCGGGCAGCGCGCGTTCGTCGACATCACGCCCGTGTTGCACAGCCGGGTCGGCCGGACGCTGGTGCCCCGGATCCTCGACGTGATGGAGGCACGATCGGCGGTCGTGTTGCGGACGCTGTGCGATGACCCCCGGCTCGCGGAGCGGGCCATGTCATGGTGGCCGTTCCTGCGCCGTCTCCTTGCCGTCGCTGTGCGCTTCCGGATCCCGTTGCAGATCGGCCAGGCCCTGATCTGGCCGGCCGCCGCGCGGCGGCGCGTCGGCCAGGTCGGCCGGCGGTTGCGCACCCAACTCATGGTGCCGGCGGGTGTGACCAGCGCGCAACGGCTGGATCACGTGCAGCGCCTGCTCAACACGGCGATCATCCCGATCATGCCGATGGTCACGCCGGTGGCGGGCGCCGGATTCCTCTCGCTGGCTCTGGCCCGCAAGCTCGCCCGCGAAGACGCCGAGCCCGGTGCGTGGGACGACGTGCGCCGCGGGTTGGCGCACAACGTCACCACCGAAATGGATCTTGAGCTATGGGCACTGGCAACCCGGATCCGTGCGGAGGCGGCGGCCGCAGCCGCACTGCGGGAAGCGGCCTCGGCGGCACTGGCGCACCGGTTCAGCAGCCGTGAGTTGCCGCCATTGCTGCAACACGGGCTCGAGGAGTTCCTGGCCCGCCACGGCCACCGGGCTGTCGCCGAGATCGACGTGGGCATGCCGCGGTGGTCCGACGATCCGACTCACGTCCTCGGTGTGCTGGCCAACTACCTACGGCTGGCCGATCCGGACCTCGCCCCGGATGCGCAGTTCACTCGAGGTGCTCGCGCAGCCGAGGCGGCAGCGACCCGGATGGTCAGCGCAGTGCGGCGCCGCAACTGGCTGCGGGCCGCCGCCGTGCGCATCGCGCTGAGCCGGGTACGAGGCCTGGTCGGCATGCGCGAGACGCACAAGGACTACCTGGTGCGCGCCTTGGCGCACGTCCGGCAGCAACTGACCGCGGTTGGTGCCGAGCTCGCCAATCGTGGGCTGCTGGCCAAGTCCGAGGACGTGTTCTTCCTCGACCTTGTTGAAGCCCGGGCCGCGCTGGAGGGTGTGGACTTCCGAGCTGCCGTCGCTGCCCGTCGGGAGGACTACGAGCGGGAGCTGCGGCGCCGGCAAGTACCGCGGGTCATGCTGTCCGACGGTAGCTTGCCCGAGGCGCTCGCCGGCCCAGGCCAGGCACCCGTCGAGGGACAGCTCGCCGGCACCGCCGCCTCGGCCGGCACCGTGACCGCGATTGCCCGGGTCGTGCTTGACCCGATCGGAGCTCACCTGGAGCCGGGGGAAATCCTCGTCGCACCGTCCACGGATCCTGGTTGGACGCCACTGTTCCTCACGGCGGGCGGGCTTGTCATGGAGATGGGTGGGGCGAACTCACACGGTGCCGTTGTCGCTCGCGAGTACGGTATACCCGCGGTGGTCGGGGTCCCCGATGCGACACTGCGCATCACCACCGGGCAGCGGATCACTGTCCACGGTGCGACGGGCCTCGTCGAATTGCAGTAACCATTGAGCCTTCAGTGACCTCAGCCGCCTGAATACTCTGACTCGAGTACCAGATCCCTGATCCACGACTGGTATTCGACGTGCGCCTTGTGCTCCGTCGTATACCAGCTCCTGCCTTCCTGTTTTTTCATATATGCCCGATATTCCGGCGCACCCGGGAACTTCACGTTGTCGGCTACCACGACGGATCCGGGGCGCAACCAACTCTGGCTCAGGATGCGTTGAAGGTCGGGTAGATAGGCCGCTTTGTCGTGGTCGATGAACACAAAGTCGATGCTGCGATTGGCGAAGCCGTGCTCTGCATGCAGCCGGTTCAGCGTTGATCCGCCATCGCCGAGATGGCCGACGACGACCGTCACCCGATCGCCGACACCTGCATGATCCCAGATCCGGCGGGCGATATCGGCGTTCGCCGGGTTCAGCTCGATTGAGTAGAGCCGGGCGTAACTCGGCATGACGCGGACCATCCGCAACGCGCTATAACCACAGTAGGTACCCAGCTCGAGGAGACGCCGGGGGCGGACCCGCCGGACCGCTGCGTCGAGGATCTCACCCTTTTCATCCCCCACGTTCATCATGAAGCTCCGGTTGTAACAGAAGTCATCAATCACCCTGATGACATCGTCGACGTCGCCTTGCCGGGCGTTCGCCAGGACGTAGGCGGCGAGAGCCTCCTCTGGTGCATCACCCACCTGCCCGTCCGCGCGCAGACGTCGCACGGCCAGTAGCAAGCGCAGGAAGGATCGCCGCAGAAACGGTACCCGCTTACTGCGCATTTCGTTGACGGCGACGACCGTACCCAGTGCCGCGCACGTCCACAGTGCCCATCGTGGGATACGTCGTGCGAGGTTTCTCATGCGCACTCCCTTGCGTAGGTGTCGCTCCATCCTTCCCCATGGATCACAAGGAGTTGGGTCATGGCCATGGGATACTCACCGTGGCTGTAGCGAATTCTCCTTGGGGGTGCTCAGCGAGTGGTCCGTAACGGGATCGCGGACGGACCGCGCCCGCACGATGAGGCGGCGCTGCTGCAGCGGGTAGGCGATGACGGGGTGCGGCTGCTGAGGTTCCTCTACTGCGATCCCAGCGGCGTGATCCGCGGTAAGCAGGTACACGCTGCGCGCCTGGCCGGGACTGTGCAGGCCGGACTTGGCCTGACTCGGGCGCAGAACGCTGTCAACGTGTTGGATGAATTGGTGCCGGTACCCGGGCTGGAGCCGGTAGGTGAGATCCGCATCGTGCCGGACGTCAGCACGTATGTTCGGCTGCCGTGGCTCGACGGTGTGGGCAGCGTGCTGTCAGACCAAGTTGGCCATGCCGGTCAGGACTGGGGTTGTTGCCCGCGGACGTTCCTGCGACGCACGGTGGCCCGGGCGGCCGAGGCCGGGATCCGGCTACGAGCCTCCTTCGAGAACGAGTTCTACCTGGCCGAGGCCACGCCGGAGGGTCCGGTCCCGTGGGGTAACGGGCCAGTCTATTCCTCGGCAGGCCTCGACCGTGCGGCATCGGTGATGAACGACATCACTGATGCGTTGATCGAACAGGGGCTGGTTGTCGAGCAGGTCATCAACGAGTACGGGCCGGGGCAGCAGGAGATCTCGATCCGCTACGACGACGCGCTCGCGGCTGCCGACAATCAGCTCCGGCTACGCGACACCGTGCGTGGGGTGGCCGAGGTGCGCCACGGCCTGCTCGCGTCGTTCGCGCCCCGGCCGTTCCCAGACGCGATCGGCAGTGGGGCTCACTTGCACTTCAGTGTGTGGAATACCGAAGGCACGACGAACCTGATGCACGACCCGGCCAACCCGTTCGCAGTGTCTGCCCTCGGTCGCGCATTCCTGGCCGGGGTCCTGCGGCACCTGCCTGCGCTCGTCGCACTCACCTGCCCGTCCTACCTGTCCTATGACCGGCTGCGGCCCAGCGCGTGGGCTGCGTCCACGGTGTCCTGGGGCTACGACAACCGGGAGGCAGCGCTGCGCGTCGCGTCCCCGTTCCGGGGACGCGAAGAGGAGAGCACGAACGCCGAACTCAAGGCGTGTGACGCCAGCAGCAATCCCTATCTGGCCTTGGGTGGACTCATCCTGGCCGGGCTGGACGGCCTGATCCGTGGCCTGGACCTACCCGAACCGGCGACGCGGGACCCGGCGCTGCTGACCTCGGAACAGATCCGTCGTTGCCAGATCACCGCGCTGCCGGCAACCCAAGCGGTCGCGCTCACCCGGCTGGAGGCTGACGAGGTACTCACCGGTGGTCTGGGCGACCTGCTCACCCAGTGCATTCTCGCCACTCGCCGCGCCGAGTACGACCGATGCATGCAGATGGGCGATGACGGGGTACGCAGGGCCACTTTCGCCGTCTTCTAACAAACTGCCCGGTGCAGCGGTAAATGTCAGCATGGACTGTACTATTCGAGCAGTGCTGACATGTGAGACCCGGGAAGTGGCACTGGCTCGGCTGGGTAGGGCGTTGGCCGATCCCACTCGATGCCGGATCCTGCTGGCGTTGCTGGATGGCGCGAACTACCCGGGCCAGCTGGCCGCGCAACTCGGGCTGAGCCGTTCGAATGTGTCCAACCACCTGTCGTGCTTGCGCGGATGCGGTCTGGTGATCGCCACCTACGAGGGCCGGCAGGTGCACTACGCCCTGGTCGATGCTTACTTGGCCACCGCCCTGCGTGAGCTGGTCAAGGTCGTGTTGGCCCCGAGCAGCAGCTCCGCGCTGGCCGTCGACCAGGCCCAGGGATGCCTTGACGACCACGCTGCCGAGGTGAGCACCCGGTGACCGCCGGGCTGGGTGTCGGTCGACGTGCGATGCTGTCCCGCCGGGTCCGGTTGCTGGTCGCCGCCACGATCACCTACAACGTGATCGAGGCCGTCGTCGCGATCTCTGCCGGTGCCGCGGCCTCCTCGACCGCACTGATCGGCTTCGGCTTGGACTCGGTGATCGAGGTCGCCTCGGCTAGCGCGGTGGCCTGGCAGTTCTGCGGACGGGATCACGAGACCCGGGAACGCACCGCACTGAAGATCATTGCACTGTCCTTTTTCGCGCTGGCCGGATACGTCACGGTGGAGTCCGTGCGGTCTCTCACTGGCGCGCAGGACGCCGAGCACTCCACCGTAGGCATCGTGTTGGCCGCGGCATCGCTGACGATCATGCCTTTGCTGTCGTACGCCCAGCGGCGCGCTGGTCGCGAACTCGGGTCCACCAGCGCGGTGGCCGATTCCCGGCAGACCCTGCTGTGTGCCTACTTGTCCGGCGCTCTGCTGGCTGGGCTACTTCTCAACAGTCTGTTCGGCTGGTCGTGGGCAGATCCGATCGTCGCTCTGTTCATTGCCGGCGTGGCGGTCAGGGAAGGTCAGCAGGCCTGGCGGGGCAAGCACTGCTGTGGAGCCGTCAATGGCTGCTGATTCGCTGCGTGCGGTTGTTGAGGCCCTGCCGCTGGTGGACCACCACGTGCACGGTGCTGCGACGGATGACGTCGACGATGCCGGGTTTGAGGCCGGCCTCACCGAGTCCCCGTGGCCATCACCTGCGGGAAGTACGCATCTGGATTCGCAGGTGGGCTTCGCGGTGCGTCGCTGGTGCGCCCCGGTGCTCGACCTGCCTCCACACGCGGACGCCGGTACCTACCTGGCTCGCCGCCGCAAGCTCGGTGGGCAAGAGGTCACCCGCCGGCTTCTCGCCGCAAGTGGCGTCGAGTGGTTCCTGGTCGACACCGGCTACCGCGCCGAGAGCACCCTGGGACCGCTTGAGATGGCGGCCGCTGGCGGAGCCACCGCAGCGGAAATCGTTCGCCTCGAGGCGGTCGCCGAGGAGGCGGCGGTTAGTGGCGTGGACGCTGCCGGGTTCGCCGACCGGTTCGCCTCGACCCTGGACGAGCAGGCCCGGCACGCGGTCGGGCTCAAATCCGTCATCGCTTACCGGTACGGCCTCGACTTCGATCCCGAGCCACCCAGCGCCGGTGAGGTACGCCATGCTGCCGGACAGTGGCTACAGCGACGGCAGACCGGTGAGCTGCGTCTGGCCGATCCAGTGCTGCTACGCCACCTGCTGTGGACAGGCCTCGAACACGGTCTACCGCTGCAGTTCCATGTCGGGTACGGGGACCCTGACCTGACCTTGCACCGCTGCAACCCCTCACTCATGACCGAATTCCTGCGCCGGACACGGGGCCGCCACGTTCCGGTAATGCTGTTGCACTGCTATCCGTATCACCGCACGGCCGGGTATCTGGCTCACGTGTTTCCGCACGTGTACCTCGACGTCGGATTGGCGGTGAATTACACCGGGGCGCGTTCCCGTGCCGTCGTCGCCGAGTCGCTGGAAGTGGCTCCCTTCAGCAAGGTGCTGTTCTCCTCGGATGCCTGGGGTCCCGCCGAGCTCCATTACCTCGGAACTGTGCTGTGGCGGCGCGCGATGGCTAGCGTCCTCGGCGAGTGGGTGCAGTCGGGGGAGTGGTCAGGCGCCGACGCGCAGCGCGTCGCCCAGATGGTCGGCGCGGGCAACGCGAAACGCGTCTACCGGTTGGAGGAGTTGAGGCATTCGTGATCATTGCCATGGCCGGTTTGCCCGGGGTCGGCAAGAGTGCGTTGGCGGGTGCTCTCGCGACCCGGCTTCATGCGGCCGTGCTGGACAAGGACCGCATCCGCGCGGGGCTGTTCCCCCCATCACATGTCTACTACACCGACGACCAGAACGACTTCTGCATTGATGTCATGTACCACACCGCTGAGTGGCTACTGCGCCGAGACGATCCTCCGGTTGTGATCCTCGATGGCTGCACCTATACCCGCGCCGGCCAGATCGCCGGCTTGCGTCGAATGGCGTCGCGCCTGGGTGAGCCGTTGCGGGTCATCGAATGCACCTGCGACGACCAGGTGGCGTTGGCGCGCATCGCGGACGACGGAAATCACCTTGCCGGCAACCGCAACGCATCGCTGTACCGCAAGCTGCAAGCGGCGGCACAGGCGATCACCGGTCCAAAGCTGGTCGTCGACACCGGCAGTCCTTTTGCGTCTTGCGTCGCCGACTGCGTGGACTACGCAACGGAGGTGCCGTAGCGCCATTGGGCGGGACGGTACACCGACGTGGCTTGCGGCGCCGCTCGGCCGTCCCGCAGCACGGGCAGGCGGTGATCGGCTCGGTGGGCGACCTGCCCGGCGTAGAACAGCAGTCATCGATCGCGACGGTGACGTCGTCGGGCTGTGGCTCGCTCACCTCCCGAATTTCACACTGTTATCGTGATCCGCCCGCACCTGAGTCCGTAAGGTTCTGTTATGCCGCGCACGCGTTCGATCCGGATCGGCACCCGCTCCAGCCCGATGGCCTTGCACCAAGCCGGGCAGGTCGCCGCCGCGCTCGAAGTTGAGGACCCCGCGGTCAGCACCGAACTGGTCAAGATCACTACCTCCGGGGACCAGTGGATGGGTGACCTGGCCGCGCTCGGCGGCAAGGGCGCCTTCGTCCGCGAGATTGACCGCGCTCTGCTTGAGGGCGGGGTCGACGTCGCCGTGCACTGCCTCAAAGACATCCCTGGCGATGTGCCCAACCCCGAAGGCCTCGTTTTCGCGGCGTACCTGGCGCGGGAGGACATCCGCGACTCAGTGATCTCGCGCACCGGCGCACATCTTGGGCAGCTACCCGACGGCTCAGTCGTAGGGACCAGCTCCGTGCGCCGCGCCGCGCAGCTGCGGCTTCATCATCCGCAGCTGCAGGTCAAGCCGCTGCGGGGCAACGTCAACACCCGGCTCATGCGGCTCGACGCTGGTCACTTCGACGCGATTATCGCTGCGGTATCAGGTCTGCATCGGGTGGAGCAGGCAGACCGGATCACCGAGATCTTGACGTTGGAGACGATGTGCCCAGCGATCGGTGCCGGCATCATCGCGCTGCAGTGCCGCGCCAGCGACGACGAGATGCGGGCGTTGGCCGCCCGGTTGGGCGACGACGAGACCACCCGGCACGCCGTCGCCGAGCGTGCCATGCTTCATGCCCTGCAGGGCCACTGCAACTCACCCATCGCGGGCTACGCGACGACCGAACGCAGCGGCAAGTTGACCTTGCGCGGCAAGGTGTTCAACCTCGACGGCAGCCAGTGGCTCGACTCCCATCAGTGGGGCGTGCCTGAGGATCCTGCCGCACTGGGGTACTTCGTGGGTGCCGACCTACTGCGCCAGGGCGCCCGAGCACTCATCGACTCCATCGCCCACTGATCCGTCGCCGGATTGGGTTCAGCCGGCTCGCACCGTCCGCGCTGCCAGTGCCCGGCTCAGGCCTGGCAGCGCGATCGCCAACCGGCGGCGGCGTGGTACTGCCACCCGCCGGGACAGAATGTGGTACCCGGCCACCTCGATCTCGTCCAAGATGCCGCCGTAGAGCCTGAATGCGGTAGCCACACAGGCCCGCGACACCGGGGCTAGCATCGGGATCCCTGGTGCCGCCCGGCGGTAGATCGCCCGGGTGTGGGCCACCAGGTGAGCCAGGGCTCGGCGCACCCGGGGGTCGAACCGTCCGGTGCTGCGACACCATGCCAGCAACGCCCGGTCCACACCGAATGCAGCCAGCTCGTCAGCGGGCAGGTAAACCCGGCCGCGATCGAGATCCTCGCCGACGTCGCGGAGAAAGTTGGTGATCTGGAAGGCGATACCCAGCGCGGCGGCGTGCGGTTCGGCCCGCTCCTGGGCGACCACGGTGCCCAGCACCGGCAGCACCTGCAGTCCGATCACCGCCGCCGAGCCATGCACATAACGGCCCAGCTCGTCGAAGGTCTGGTAACCGGCCACGCCGCCCTGTTCCACCGGCCGGTCCATCCGCATCGAAGCCATGAAATCCGTGAAGTGCTGCGGATCGATCCGGTAGCGAATCGCGGTGTGCACCGGCGCGGCCAGCACCGGATGGTCGGAGCTGCCTCGCGCCAACCCCTCGGCCAGTTGGATGGCGAAAGTCTCCAGCTCTGCAAGACGCTGCGGCCAAGGCCGGATATCGGCCAGGTCGTCGACGATCTCGTCGGCGTAGCGGGCGAGCCCATACAGGGCATGGATCGCCGGCCGCGCCTCAGGCGGTAGCAACCGGGTCGCCAGGAAGTAGGTGCGACCGTGGGCCGCGTTGAGCTGCCGGCAACGGCTATACGAGGCCCGCAACGCAGGGTCCGTGATGCCTGCCGCGTCAAGCTCGCGGTTCATAGGTCTCTGCACCCGTTGGGCGAGACTGCAAGGCCTCCGCGCGCGTGCGGACACGCAAGCGCAGCGGGTCGCGGCGCAGCAATGTGATACCCGCTAGCAGCGCAATCGCCAGCATCCCGATGTGGTAGGGCACGGAGTCGAAGGCGCTCTCTCCGGTGGGGTAGGTGGCCAGCACCAGCCAGATGGATCCAACGACGGCCCACGCTAGCGGATCTCGCCGCCAGGGCAGGGCTGCGGCGAGAACCAGGGCCCAGGTGAAGTACCAGGGCAGTGTGGCGGGCGCCAGCAGCGCTGACCACAGCAGCGCGATCGCTGCCCGACGGACGGCCTCGGGCCCTCCGTCCCTGGACAACCACCATTGCCGGGCAAAGATGCCGAGAAAGACCGCGGAGCCCAGGATCCTGAAGACGAAAATGAACGGGGTGCTGCTGAGATCATGCAGCGGCATCGTCACGCCGTAGGCGACCTGGCCCGCGGCGGTGGGCAGCGACATCCAGTTGATGATCAGTGACGGTGCGTTCAAGGCGGGAATCCAACCGAGACCGACCCCAGATAGCACCGTGACAGCGCTGAACACCGTGATGAACACCGCCAGGCCACCGGCGCCAGCCCGCAGCAACCGAGTGCCGCGGCTACCGGGGAGGTGGGCCGCCCAGATCCAGACCAGGAACGGCAATGCGACCCCGGCCGACGCCTTGACCGCCATCGCCACGGTGACCACCGCGATCCCGGCGACGTGCTTGCGTTGCAGCACCAGCAGCGTGCCCATGGCCAGCAAGCCGACCATCAGCAGGTCGTTGTGTGGGCCGCCGACCAGGTGCACCACGGTCATCGGGTTGGCGACCACCAGCCAGAGGGTGACGGTTTGGTTGCCGCCGAGCTGGTCGGCCAGCCGGGGCAGCGCGAACAGCAGGAGTCCTAGACCGACCAGCAGCACCAGCCGCATGCCGATCACTCCCGCAATGGCGTCCTCATCGGTCAACCAGTTCATGATCTTGGCGATGAAGATGAACAGCGGGCCGTACGGTGCTGGGGTGGTTTGCCATGCGTAGTGCACGTTGTCCGCGATCGGTCCCGGCGGCAGCTCCGAAGGGCCCACTTGATAGGGATCCAGCCCGCGCAGCGCCAGCGCACCCTGCGCCAGGTAGCTGTAGACGTCCCTGGTGAACAGCGGCGGCGACAGCACGATCGGCGCGATCCAGACGGCACCGGCGACCTGCACGTGCTGGACGGTCACGGTGTCGGCCAGGACGTCGCGTCCCAGGCGCACCCACGCCCACACCAGCATTCCGACACCGAGGTAGAGCGCCACGGTGGCCAGGTCGCGACCATGGCCATAACGGATCCAGGACAGCGGCCCCGCAGTGATCAGCGGGTCGATGACCAGGATGCCGCCGGCCCCGACTGCCATGGTGGCCAGCAGCAGCGAACCGGCCAGACCGAGCAGCACCGTGCCGGACAGCAGCCGGCCAGGGCGCACTTGGTCCAGCAGCAGCGGGGGTTGTTCCCGCTGGGCGGTGGGAGCGGGACCGGTGTGTGCGTGATCGGGCTCAGCTATCGAAGACGGTGGGGTCGACATCATGGCGGCCCGTATGTTTCCACAGCGCAGAGTCGCCTAAACCGGTAGTGGTCTGGTCGTGATCCAGTAGTTATCAGACTGGCCGTTCACACTGGTGGCCAGCCTGGACGGCCCGGCCCGGATGACAGTCGTTTCAGCTGCTCATAACGGCACGGCGACGGGCACCGGCAGCGGTGATCCGGGCCGCGGCGAGCTGGCCGGAAATGATCGCGGTGGGCACTCCCACCCCGGGCGTAGTGCCGCACCCGGCAAGCACCACGTTGACCCGTCCGCGGACCAGGTTCGACGGGCGAAACGGTCCGGTCTGCGCGAAGGTGTGTGCTGCGGAGAACGGTGTCCCGACTGCCAGTCCCTGGGCAGCCCAGTCGGCGGGGGTCACCAGCTGCTCGACCTCGATGGCATCACTGAGATCATCCAATCCCCGATGTTCCAGCGTGGCGACGATTTCATCGCGGTACGCCGATCCGAGGGTGGCCCAATCCAGTGGTGCGGTGTGCAGGTTGGGGCAGGGCGCGAGCACGTAAAGCAGCTCGCGTCCGGACGGTGCGAGGGTTGGGTCGGTGGCGGTGGGTCGGGTGATCAGCAGCGACGGGTCGGTCATCAGCCGTCCGCGATAGATGATCTCGTCGAAGGTGCTTTCCCATGCCCGGCCGAAGAGGATCGTGTGATGGGCCAGGCCCGGCCAGCCGGACCCGATACCGGGCCGAACTCCGGCATGCAGTACCACCGCCGACGGCGACCAGCGCAGCCGCACCGGTCGCCGAGGGGCCCTGCCCAGCAACTGATGGACCACCGGTAGGTCGGGAGTGAGCACCACTGCATCGGCGGCAAACCGCTCGCCATCTGCGGTACGCACTGCCGTGATGCGGTCCCCGGAGTGCTCCAGGGCGGTCACCGTGGTGCCATAGCGAAGCTGGGCGCCGGCGTCGGTGGCAGCGTCGGCCATCGCCTGAGGCAACGCTCGCATTCCGCCTCGGGGAAACCAGACCCCGGCCACGGTGTCCATGTAGGCGATCACCGCGTATGCACCCAGGGCACGCTGCGGAGGTACCCCGGCGTACAGCGCCTGGAAGGAGAAGATTCGTTGTAGCCGCTCGTCACCCAGGAACCGGCCGACCTGGGGGCCAAGCCTCCCGAAGCCGCCCAGCGCGGCCAGCGTGACCAACTCGCGGACCGCGTCACGGCTGGCCACCAAGTCCAACGGGGAGTCGAAGTTGCCGCCGATGAACCGGCCGATCTCGACCTGGTAGAGCCGGGTCAGCCAGTCCCGCAACCGCCGGTAGCCCTTTGCTTCCTGCGGTCCGGCCACCGCCCTGACCTCGGCTTCCATCGCCGCGGCATCGGTGTGCACGTTGATCACCGAACCGTCGGCGAAGCGCGCCCGGTAGGCAGGGTGTAACGCCACCAGGTCCAGCCGTGCGGCGACCGAATCACCCACCGCGGCCAGCGCCTCATCGACCAGCTCGGGCATGGTGAGCACGGTGGGGCCGGTATCGAGGCGATAGCCCGCCAGATCCATCCGGCCAGCCCGACCGCCGGGATGCGGCTGCGCTTCGAGCAGGGTCACCTGCCGTCCGGCTCCGAGCAGGTGCAGGGCCGCGGAAAGCCCGGCCAGCCCGGCACCGACGACTACCACGTGACCGGTGGGTCCGGGCACAGTACGCACGCACGGACCCTAGCGCGGTCGTGAGTGCGTAACAGTGTTGCCGCACTCAATACCACTCACGAGGTTCGAGAAGTTGCCTGCGCCGCTAACTCGATCAACCGGGAGCGGGCCGGCTCGTCCAGGTCGGTGGACTGCATGCTCGCCAGAGCGGAGTCGGTGAGCTCACCGATCCGGCTTTCCACCTCAGCGACTGCACCGAGGTCGATCAGTAGCTCCCGCACTTGAGTTACGGTGTCATGCTGCACCTGCGGGTTTCCGATCGCGCCGCGCAGCAGCGTGGCGGCCTTGGTATGGCGGTGCCGGTCAGCAGCGCGCAGACCGTAGGCCAGCAGCAGGGTTCGCTTGCCCTCGCGGAGGTCGTCGCCGGCGGGCTTGCCGGTGACCACAGGGTCGCCGAACATGCCGAGCAAGTCGTCGCGGAGCTGGAAGGCGATGCCGATATCGGCGCCGAAACGGCCGTAGGCGTCCACTAACGCGGGGCATGCTCCGGCGATTGCCGCCCCTAGGTGCAGAGGACGCTCGACGGTATAGGCGGCCGTCTTGTACCGGTCGATCTGTAGCGCGGTCTCGGGCGCCTCGTCGCCGCGGGCCTGAGTCAGCACGTCGAGGTACTGCCCGGCGAGCACCTCGGTGCGCATCGCCTGCCACACGCCAAGTGCTCTGCCCATCTGGTCAGGCCATAGATCTGCCCCACGCAACATGTCATCGGCCCATGCCAGTGCGATGTCGCCGAGCAGGATCGCGGTGGCGGCACCAAACCGTTCCGGCGTGCCCAACCATCCGGCAGCCCGATGCCGGGCGGCGAAGTCGACGTGCACCGTCGGTGCGCCTCGCCGGGTAGTGGAGTCATCCATCAGATCGTCATGCACCAGGGCACAGGCCTGGATGAGTTCCAGGGAGCTCACCGCGCGGAGGACCGCATGCGTCTCTGGGTCAGTCGGGGATCCGCCTGCGCCCCGCCAGCCCCACCAGGCAAACGTCGGGCGCAGTCGCTTGCCGCCGCCGAGTACGAAGTCGCTCAGTGAGTCCACCGCCGCGACGAACTGCGAGTCGATTCGCGCCGCGTCATCGCGTTTGGTATGGAGGAAGGCGGCGAGCTCACGGTCCACCTCGGCCCGGATGTTGTCATCGACCGGGTACGCCTGCTGATCTGTCACCGGAACCTCTGGGTACAGAAGCCCGGCTCCGCGGGTGGCGTTTACCTGCGCCATGAAACCTCCTGCGATCGTGGTGACAGCACTACGTAGGCCACCCGGCACCCGCCGTGCATGCCGACGATAAAGGAACTACTTGTCAACATGTGCCCGGGTTCGGCGCCAGTGCTGTTCCGGTTCAGTCGGCGCTCTTCAAGTACCCCCAACGCCAGTCACTACCGCCGTTAACGGCTGCCAACCTTGGCTTGCGCGTTAGAGCGGCAGCGTGCGGCCCAGTACGGCGAAGGCGCGGGAATCCCCAGTGAAGTGGTAGTTGCGCAGGAGGTCGGTGAATCCGACCCGACGGTAGAGCCGCCACGCCCTTGTGGGGCCCTCGGGAGTGGACAGCAACGCGCGCGGAGCATCCACCCTGGACAGCAGTTCGGTGAGCAGCGCTTCGCCGATGCCGCGGCCCTGTGCTCGTGGATGCACATGAAGTTCGGTGAGCTCGAAGTAGTCGGTGAGGTTGCGTTGCGCCGCGACGGGGTCGATCTGCATGAGTCCACGGTGCACCTCGTCATGCCACCACTGGCCGGGCGCTCCCCGGTAGCCGTAAGCGATACCCACCAACGCGTCGCTTTCGAAGGCCGCCATGCATAGCCAGCCGGCGCGCAGCATGTGCTCCAGCCACATCGGGCTTCGATGCCGTGCCGTGCCAGGTGGGTAGCGCATTGCAGTGACGTAGATCCGCAGCGCGTCAGCAAGTCTCACGCGCAGCTGCTCGGCTGTCAGCTCGGCCAGCTGGGCCGGTTCGCGGGCGCGCATTGCTGTCACCGCCGACCTCCAGTATCGGCCGGCGCGACTGCTATGCGGATGGCGCCGGCGGGCTGCACGGGTTTATCAGACCACGCCAAGGCTTCGGCCAGCCCCTTACTACGAGCCGGACTTGACGGGACTGCACCTAGCGGGGTTACTCTTAGGCGGTATCGAACACACGTTCGAACACGAGGTCCGGTGGCGGGGCGGGGGAAGCGCGCCGCCACCGGCCTCCGCCGGCTTCCCCACGGCGCAGTCGTCCCGACGTCGCAACTCATCGCGACTTCGACTGAGGAGGCCAACGTGCCCACTGCCGCTCCAGTTGTCCCGTCCCTCGTCCCGCTTTCGCGGTGCGACGAGCCTATTCATCACCTGTCCACTGTGCGAACCCTCTTCGAGCAGGCGCAGCACGCGTTGCTGGACGCCGAATACGCCGCGCAGCCGGTGGACCGCTATGCCCAGGCACACCTCGCAGCGCTGCGCGCCGCCGCAGCGGTGCTAGCAGCACGCGCTCGACCGCGCCGCCGCTCCCGCCCTGTCAACGCGTGGATACTTCTCGCCAAGGTCGCGCCGGAACTCGCGGAATGGTCAGCCTTCTTCGCCGCTACGTCGGCCACTCGGTCGGCAGCCGAGGCCGGCGCACGGCACCTGGTGGCCAGCCGCGATGCCGACGACCTCGTCCGACAGGCCAGCGAGTTCCTGACCCTCGCGCAGCACGCGTGCAGGACCTCCCGATGACCGCTCCTCAGCCGTTGATCGATTACGGTCGGATGCTCGATGTTATCGGTATCGAGGGCGAGTTGATGCTCGACGCGGCAGCCGCCGCGCTGCCGGAGGCGGCGCAGGCTGAGGTCCCTGGCTGCCCGGACCTGACACTGGGCGAGACCCTGCGGCATGTGGGCAGCGTGCATCGGGTCACCCGGCTGTGGGCGCGAGACGGCCAACGACCCGAGCAGTGGCAGCAGTCGCCATCGGACGAAGATCTGGTCGGTTTCGTGCGGAGTGGACTCAGCGAGTTGCTCACTGAGCTGAGCCGGCATGATCCAGCCGATCCGTGCGACACCTGG
>JALZDU010000067.1 GCA_030862405.1 Actinomycetota bacterium
GAGGGAGCCGGCGCTGTGTGCAACAGATTGGGCTACGTCGGGATGGCTGCGACCAAGCCGGTCTCGTATCCCACAATGACGAGTTGCTCCCGGTCCCTGGCGTCGAGCTTGGCGGTAGCCAGAGCCCCGCCCAGGGCCAACTCGTGTTGATCGACTCAACTGCACCGGTCGGGGCGAGCACTCACCCCGCGGCGAACTGCCACGGTACCAACCCCAAGCCGCGCCGCGATCCGCCGATGACCGACACCGGCGGCCTCCGCGACCACCGCCGCACGAACGTGACTCTGCCACCACCACCACCACCGAGATCGCTCTCGCCCATGACACAACCACAAGATCACCACCATCCGCCCACGTCCAGCACCCAGGCCCGCACGACGTGTTGCCGGGCCAGCCAGCGCGTGGTCGGCGTTGGCCAGGCGCCCCAGGGCTACGGAATCACCAGATGTTACGAAGGGATCGAATCACCCCCATGTGGCGTCACCCATCTGGGGGTACGTTCAGTCGGATGGCTACTATATGCTCCAATTGCTCGCCCCGAAGCAGGGTTGGATCTACAGCCAACTCCTGCGTGTCCCTTTACGGTCCCCCCTCGCAGATTGCCATCTATGAAACTTAGATATAGAGTTCGCAGGCTCGCCGCAATCGGATCGCTGACATATTTATCACTGCTAGTATTAACCGTCGTGTACCTCACAACACCGCGACGAGTGGCCCGTCTCATTGCGGCGCTGTGTCGGCCTGAGCCTGGGATGTCCTGTTATGATCCATGCTGCGGCTCTGGCCGACTCCCCCGTGCGGTGCAAAGTGCTGCAAGCCGTTCCCCTGGTGACCGTATTCGAATCTTTGCTCAAGAGATTGACCCGATCTCCTTCATTGCCGCAGCCGCCAATCGGGAATTGCACAGCCTTGAGATGACTCTGAAGCTAGGGTCCAGTATCCGCCATCCCGCCTTCGTTGATGGGAATGGTGGGCTACGGCGCTTTGACCTGGCCGTCGCAAGCCCACCGTGGAATCGGTCGATACCCGAAGCGATCTACCGTGGTGATCGTTTTGAACGCTTTATTTATGGACGGCCTTCTCACGACGGCGATTGGGCCTGGATGCAGCACATACTGGCTCATCTTGATGCCAACGGTCGCATGGTCGTCATGCTCGATCACGAAGCGACGAGCCGCGATGAGGATCTCACCGCAGTCGAGGTACGGCAGCGTTTCGTGGAATCAGACCTGATTGAAGCCGTTATTCTCTGTCCGTGGGAGATTTCTCGGCCCCGCTGGCTTGTGCGCAGTATTGGCGATTCCCACTTCGTGCTTAACTCTGACCATAAACCACGCATTCGCAACAGCATTATCGGAACACAACAAGCTGTGCTCATCGTCGTCAACAAGGCAAAGAGGCGGCCCGGTGAGATCCTCTTCGTGGATACCCGGCCCCTCGTGAGGGATTATCTGGCTGGCGACTTGACAGCCGATGCTGTCCACAACGCCATCATAGACGCGCTACATAATTGGACTACCGTGCCAGGAGTCGCAGAAGTAGTTTCCAATGCGGACGTTGCGAATCAAGATTTCACACTTGCCCCAGAGTTGCACTGTGCTGGGCACCCTCTGTAGGTTCTTGTGTCGTTTCTGTGGGTGCCTCCGACGGCCGCCGCGTATACCCATTCACCTGATCTAGATTTTCCTCGGCCTGTCGCCTGATCGCGGCTGCTGAGGTCTGATCATGTGGGGTGTCCGGTGTGGGAGCAGGCGTCGCGTGAGGAGCTGCTGGCGCCGGTCGCTGCCCAGGTCGAAGGATTGAGGAGCTGACCGAGCGGGTCACGAAGCTGCCCAGTGCCCAAGCCTGGCTCCGCGTCCGCGGCTACCTCTCCACCACCCGGAAATCCAGCCTCAACGCCCTGACCGCCCTCCGCGACGCCATCACCGGCAACCCCTGCGCACCACCCATTCCCGCCGGCGGCACGTGAATGGTAACCCGCGCGGATCTTCGGCTACATCGACCACTTCGCCACCGCCAGTCTGCTGGGCGCACAAAACATCGAGGTTAAGCGAACATGAAGGCAGCCGAAAGAGTGCATCCGTAACGTGCTGCCTGACAGGCGAGCACAAGGCTCGCATCGAGAGCGAGGCGCCGTGATGGACGCGCGACGGGTGGGCTGCGCCAGCGGGCACCACGGGCGACGAGGGTCTTCTGCCCGGCCCGATTCGTACCGCTGACCTTCCCGGGAAGGGGATTTTGTGGGAGACGCGCCGGCGGTTAACCGACGGCATCATCAGTACGCGGGTGGGAGTCAGAGCGTCCGCTCTATCGACCAAGTGCCGTCGTACCGTGGGAAGGCCCGGAGCGACGTGCCCATGGTCGCCCCGGTCGGACACGCGCTGGCCGCCGAAGGGCAGTTCGAGCCGTTGTTAGATCCTGCTCGTCTGGCCGACACACTCGGCGCATTGGCGCAGAAATACCAGGTCCCCGGCGCTCAGCTCGCCATTCACCACGGTGGGGAGACGGTGGCAATCGAGGTCGGTGAGCTGGAGCGCGGAACGGGACACCGGGTTACTCGAGATGCGGCGTTCCCCATCGGATCGATCAGCAAGGCGTTCACGGCAACTCTGGCGATGATCCTGGTGGCGGACGGAGATATCGAACTCGATGCTGCGCTCGGTGAGCACCTGCCCGAGTTGGGCGACCTTGGAAACGAACTCACCCTTCGCCAGGTGCTGAGCCACACAGGGGGTCTCGCCGCCGGACCCGACTCGGACGGCGTCCTCACTAGTTCCATACGGCGATATGTACTTGACCACTGCAGCAGCCAAAATCTGGTTCTGTCACCAGGCAGCGGTTTCTCCTACTCGAATATTGGCTATGCCCTGGCCGGCCACCTGATCGAGACGATTACTGGTATGAGCTGGTGGGACGCCATGGAGTCGATCCTGCTGTGGCCGCTGGGGATCGAGCCTACGTTCATCTGTGCGGCTGAGCGGCTGCCACTCGCTCGCCCGCTCGCCACCGGTCACTCGGTCAACACAGCCATCGGCAGGACTCGACCCGTCAAGCAATCGTTGGCGCTCGCCGAGGCACCTGCCGGCGGACTGGCGGTGAGCGCTGTGGATCTCGTGGCTCTGGCGCTGACCCAGATCGACGGCCGTATGCCAGCGCTTCTGCCGACCGCTTATGCCGAGCAGATGAGGCAAGGCGTTCCGAGCGCGGAACCGTTCGGACTCGCTGATGGATGGGGGCTCGGTCTGGCGGTGTTTCGAGGTGGAAAAACCACTTGGGTGGGTCACGATGGTAACGCAGACGGCACGGCTTGCTACCTCCGAGTCGAACCTTCCTACGGCTGCGCCATCGCCTTCACCAGCAATGCGAACATCGGGCTCGGTGTGTGGCAGGAACTGGCCACCGAACTGCGCAGTATGGGTCTACCCATCCGCAACTATTCCACAATCGAGACGTTGGGACGGTCGACGGCACCCTCACCCCGCTGCGTGGGTACCTACGTGAACGGGGATATCGAGTACTCGGTGACTGTCCAGCGCAACGGTGACTACTACCTCGCGGTCGACGGTGAAGCCGTGTCGCGCTTGACGTTCCACGATGGTCTGATTTTCTCGCAACAGGATCTTGATTCGGGCAAGTGGATACAGGCTGGGCGTTTTTTGAGGAATTCGATTACCAAAGATATCGACGGGATCCAGGTGGCCGGCCGCCTTGCCCGTCGCCAATTTCTTACAAGCGAGAATGGAGATGTCGATGGACGCGCGGACCATCTCGTAAACATCCCGTGTCCTCGGTGAAGCACCTGAAGGAGTCCAAAGTTCATGGCTGTCCACGATGGGTTGTTGCCCGCTGAGAAACTGGCCGATCGCGAGGTGCGGGCGACATCGTCGTTCGACGAGCAAGTCCAGTACTGGAGAAGGCAACTCGAAGGCGCATCAGCACCCGAGTGGCCCATCGGCCAGTTGCGGCCAACCAGCATGACGCCAACCGTCGTGCACCAGTTCGATGTGCCACAGGACATGGCCAC
>JALZDU010000085.1 GCA_030862405.1 Actinomycetota bacterium
GCCTGCGGCGGCGCGCATCCCGGGGCCGTCGAAGTTTGGTCACCTGGCCGCCGATCCGGACCCGACACTGCGCGCGACCTCCGGCCGTGCTCGGTCGTGGCCCGGCCGGACGGCCGACACCGGCCCGGGGGAGCGCCAGCCGAAGACGGCGCGCGGGATCACGAAGACCGATGCGGCACACGCGCGATCACACGAGGAGCGACGGCGTCAGCGGCCTGGAGACTCCGTCCCCTCACAGGTCCCCGGGATCGTCCTACGCCGCCTCGCCGCCATCAAGGCCGCTGTGCGTCGCTGCGCGATGGCCTCCGGCCAGCCTTGACCCCGTCGAGTCGATGTAGAGGCGGGCCGGGTGCGAGGGAACGGGGGAGAGCAGGTCGAGCCCTCGTTACGCCAGCCCCGCTGTCATGTCGGTGCTGCACACCCAACATGACACCTCGCCCTAAGGATCTTTCTGGACTTCCCCGTCAGCCGGTACCCGCTCTTTGCGTACGAGGACGATGACCACAGCGAGCAGCCATAGACCGAACAGGGCGAACATGAACTGGCCAAGCGGGAATGCGCCGAGCACCATGACCGCTGCGATGGGCAATCCTGCTCGGGCGAGCCAAACCGGCAGCAGGGGACCGGATCGGTTGGCCAGCGTCGCCGCGACCACGAGAACCGAAGCTGGCAGGGGAAAGATCAAGAATGCCGTGCTTCCCAAATCGAACAGCGCAGCGGCGACCGCGGGGTCGCGCTGATCGCCGACTTGCAGAGCCGCAGCTCCCCATCCCGCGAGCTGCAACAGCAGCGGACCGAGCAGCCCCACACCCCCGACTACCGCAGCGGGTGCACACAGACCATCCTCACCCTCGACTCGGCGGATCGCTCGCCAGAGACTGGCCAGAAACCACGGATAGAGCACGAAGCCACCGAGCGCGGCCAGGAACGTGTTCACGAGATGGCCGCCCTGGTGCTCGGCGAAGTAGTTCGCGATCTCAGCCGCGGGAGCATCACCCGCCGGCGGCGACGCGCCGACCGCAACAGCGCCCAGCACGAGCGAGAGCAGGAACCCCACAGCGCCCAGCGGGGCGAAACGCTCCCACCGCGGTCTACGCATCGCCAACGACCTCTCGCCAGTGTCGCCCTCGCCCAAGTATCGGCCACACTCGCGTGTCTGGGAAAGGACGGTACGTGGCGGGGCACCCCCCGTACGAGCGGCGCTACATCCTGGGCGCACGTCTCGACAGTTTGGAGCCCTCACAGTCCCCAGGCGTTCGTGCTTCTGCGTGCTGTTGGCACCGGTCAACCACGGTCAGCAGTTGCCTCGATGATCCGGCCGGCCGCAGGTCGAACGCAGTGACCGGCAGCCCGGCGCAACCTTCCAGACTGGCGCTCCGTCGACGAGCGGCGTGCTGTCCGCGTGCTGTTAGGGGCGGTCAACAGCGGTCACCTGCAGCGTGCCGAGGTCGGTCACCACCTGCAGGTCAGGATACGTCTGGGTGCACGGTAGCCAGATTCCCAAGCTCACGATCCTTAGGCCGCCGCCTTGGGACCCATTTGGGACCACACGTCCTGCGCGCACGCGAGCGTTGAGCACGACGGGCACGACGACGAACACCCCCAGAGCGCACTTGACCTCCAAGAACGGCAACCCGACCGTTCTGGGGGTCAAGGGGTCGCAGGTTCAAATCCTGTCGTCCCGACGGGCGAAACCGCAGGTCATGCGGCTGTGGCTTCTGACAAGGGTGGCCGACTCGATCCGGACGGCCGCCGCGGTGCGGTTCGGTGTCGAGAATGACCGGTGTCCCGAGGCCTCGAGCACGCTGTCGGCCACCGTCGCCGCAGGCACGGTCCCTTCACACCACTGCGACGTCGGCGCAGCATCAGGGCCTGGTGGCCGCCGACGTGGATGACGTCGGCTCCATCAGCGACCACATCGGAACCCCGCGGCCGGCTAGCTGGCTAGCCGCCCAGCATGTCCCCCAGGAGGCCGAACAGCACCAACCCGATCCCGACCAGCAGCGCCAGCACGACCCCGACGAGCACCAGCGGGACCACGACCCACCGTCTGCGGAACCGCCGGGCTCTGCGGGTCG
>JALZDU010000109.1 GCA_030862405.1 Actinomycetota bacterium
CAGTCCGGGCGATCAAGCACATCACGGAGCACTACGAGGTCAAAAACGTCGTGGTGGACGACTCCGACGAGTACAACTTCAGCTACGTGGACGACCGGGACACGATTGTCAACGTCGACGATCGGGATACCACAGAGATCCATGCGGATGGCGATGTCACCATCGAGGATTCGTTCAACCAGGACAACGACGTCAACGTGATTGAGGACTCGTTCAACCAGGATAACGACGGGGTCGACAACAAGGGCGGCACCATCGATAACAGCGCCGTGGCAGGCGACAACATCGAGGACTCGCTCAATTCCGACGATGACATCGAGGTCAGCAACTCCTACAACGCTGACAACAGCGAGACCAATGTCGATGCCTCTGACGACGACACTACCAAGGTCAGTGTCGAGGAGTCATACAACACCGAGGACAACGACGTAGTTGACGTCGATGCCGAGTCCGCTGCCTGAACAGACTCGGGGTGTGCCCGGGCAGATCCTGCACCGGGTTACCCTCTCGGTGAGCTCCAGGCAACAGCAGTGCCGCCACCCTTTCCACATCGGAGGGTGGCGAACTGCTGTCCGGCTACCCGGGTGATGATGAGGAGGAGCAGTGACGCCATCGGCGCCGCTCAAGGCGGTGGATCTGGCGCTCGCAACGATCGCCCGGTACGACCGATCGGACCTTGACGCCCGGCTGCAGCATGCTCGCGCCCGGCTGCTGGACGAGCAGGTCCGGGTGCTCGTGGTCGGCGAGTTCAAACAAGGCAAGAGCTTGCTGGTCAATGGCTTGGTGAAGGCACCGGTGTGCCCGGTTCACGACGACATGGCCACGTCGGTGCCCACCGTCGTCCGCCACGCCGATACGGCGGTGGCCGCCTTGGTCCGCCTTCTCAGCCCCGAGGATGACGATCTGAGCAGCCGGCGGACCGAACGCGTTGAGGTAGCCATCGACAAGCTAGCCGAGCACGTCTCGGAGAACGGCAATCCCGGCAATCGGGAGGGATGGAGCTACGCCGAGGTCGGCCTGCCGCGTCGGATCCTCACCGGTGGGCTGGAGTTGGTGGACACCCCAGGAGTCGGCGGGCTGAACTCCGTGCACGGCGCGGCGACGATGGCCATGCTGCCCTCCGCCGACGCTGTGCTGTTGGTGTCCGACGCCTCCCAGGAGTACACCGCACCTGAGCTCGAATTCCTGCGCCAAGCCGCCAAGGTATGCCCCAACGTGGCGTGCGTGCTCACCAAAACCGACCTGTATCCGGAGTGGCGGCGAATCGCGGAGCTGGACCGGACACACCTGGCGACGGTGGACATCGATGCGCAGCTGATGGCTGTCTCCTCCACCCTGCGCGTGCAGTCAGTCCAAGTTCAGGACGCCGACCTTGACGCTGAATCCGGTTTCCCGGCGCTGATCACTTATCTGCGTGAGCATGTCGTGGGCCAGGCGGATCTACTGGCGCGCCGGTCGACGGTGCACGATGTGCTCGTGGTCACCGATCAGCTTGCCGCTGGGCTGCGCGCCGAGCAGGCGGCCCAGTTGAATCCCGAAGCCGCCCAAGGAGTGATCAAGCAGCTGACCGAGGCTCAGCAGCGCTCCGCGGCGCTGAAGGAACGATCCGCGAAATGGCAGCACACGCTCAATGACGGCGTCGCTGACCTCAACGCCGACATCGACTACGACCTGCGGGACCGGATGCGCGAGATCGTCCGATTGGCTGAGGAAGAAGTCGATCGCAGCGGTGACCCGACGAAGACGTGGGACCAACTGTCGACCTGGGTCGAGCAGGAGGTGTCCTCGGCGGTCTCGGCGAACCTCGTCTGGGCCACCCAGCGGGCGCGCTGGCTGGCCACGCAGGTCGCTGACCACTTCGCCGAGGATGAGAACCGGGTACTGCCCAAGCTGCGGACCGAGGTCGCCGATGCGCTGGGCGCGGTGCGAACGATGCAACTGCGCGAGGTCGAATCGTTCGGCATCGGACGCAAGGCGCTGACCGGGCTGCGGGGTGGTTACGTCGGGGTGCTGATGTTCGGAATGCTGGGGACTCTTGTCGGATTGTCGCTGATCAACCCGTTCTCGATAGGTGCCGGCCTGCTGCTGGGCGGCAAGACCATCACCGATGAGCGTCGTCGTATCACCAGCCGACGGCAGAACGAGGCCAAGACGGCGGTACGTCGATACATCGACGACGTGATCTTCCAGGCGAGCAAGGAGTCCCGGGACATGCTCCGGCGGGTGCAGCGTGACCTGCGGGACCATTTCACTACCCAGGCCGAGGAGACGAACCGGTCGCTGAGCGACTCGTTACGGGCCGCCGAGAAGTCGGTCAAGACAACCAAGGGGGAGCGGGAGCGCCGGTTGACCGAGATCAAAGCCGAACTGGAGCGCTTGGAAACCTTGCAGCAGAAAGTCCGCACACTGCTGCCCCAAGCGACTCCGGCTCGATGAGCGCTCCGGTGCGGGTGGGAGGTCAACGTAGCCTGTCCGTGACCGTCCGCGGCGTGCTCCGCCGAGCGGTCGAGGTCTACCGTGATGAGCCGCAGACTTCGCAATGGCTGCGCCAGCAGTTGGACAGACTCGACGAGCCGCTGCGGGTCGCGATCGCAGGCAAGGTCAAGGCCGGCAAATCGACACTGCTCAACGCGCTGGTAGGCGAGCAGATCGCACCGACCGACGCCGGGGAATGCACCCGGGTCGTCACCTGGTACTGCGACGGGCGCAGCCCCAAGATCGTGATGCATCCCAAGGAGGGTCCGCCCACCTCGTTACCGGTGAACCGGCAGGACGGGGCACTCACCATCGATCTACAGGGCACCTCCGCCGAGGCGCTGAACCGCCTGGTGGTGCATTGGCCTGCGCAAAGCTTGCGCACCGCTACCTTGATTGACACGCCGGGTATCGCGTCGGTATCGATCGACAACTCGCAGCGCACTCTCACCTTCCTCACCCCCGAAGACGACTCTCCCGCTGAGGCCGACGCGGTGGTCTACCTGATGCGTCACCTGCACGCCACGGACGCCAAGTTTCTGGAGTCGTTCCGGGATCAGGGTGTGGGCCGCGCGACGTCGGTGAACACCGTCGCGGTGCTGTCGCGGGCCGACGAGATCGGCGGCGGCCGGGTCGATGCGATGTTCTCGGCGAAGACCATCGCGCAGCGTTATCGCAAAGACCCCACGTTGCGGGGACTGTGCCAGGGCGTTGTGCCGGTGGCGGGGTTGCTGGCGCAAACCGGCCGGACGATGCGGCAGGTGGAGTTCGACGCGCTGGCTGCGCTGTCCCGAGCGCCGCGGGACGAGGTCGATGGGTTGCTGCTATCCAGCGACCGCTTCCTGCGAGCAGATTCCGCAGCGGTCACCGCCATCCAGCCGGTGGAGAACTCCGAGATCAGGCATGGGTTGTTGCACCGTTTTGGTCTGTTCGGACTCCGGCTGTCGGTGATGCTCATCCGGCAAGGCACGGACACCCCGGCCGCACTCGCCGAGGAACTGGTCCGCCGCAGTGGACTCGGCGAGTTGCGGGAACTGCTCAACACGCAATTCACCGAGCGCCGTGACCTGCTCAAGGCTCGTTCGGCACTGCTGGCACTGGATAGCGTGCTGCATGGCACCACGCACGCAGATGCCGGACCATTGCTCGGAGATGTGGAACGCATCCTCGCCGGGGCGCACGAGTTTGCCGAGCTGCGCCTGCTGTCCGCGCTGCGGTCTGGGGCGGTCAACCTGCCGAAGGCGGAGTTGGACGAAGCGGAACGGCTGCTCGGTGGATCAGGTGCAGCACCAGAGGTGCGGCTGGGTCAGCCCCCCGGCTCCAAGGCCGACGAGCTTCGACAGGCTGCCCTGGAAGCCCTCACCCGATGGCACCGGCGGGCGGAGAACCCGCTGTCCGGTCGGGCGACGGCCGATGCGTGCCGGGTGGTGGTGCGCAGTTGCGAGGGCATGATGGCCCGGCTCGCCACTGAGTCGTGAGTGGCATTGAATGCTATAACACTGTTACCCACTCACGACCCCTCGATGATTGCCCGCAACTGGTCGAATAGCTCATTGCGGGTACCGACGCCGAGCCGCTGACGGATCCTGGCCATGTGATGCTCGACGGTTTTCGCCGAGATGAACAGCCGCTCCCCGACCTGCTTGTGGGTCAGACCAGCGAGGATGAGCTGGCCCACCTCCAGTTCCCGCTCGCTGAGGACCGATTGGCCCTCCACCGGCCCACTGCCCGCAGCCATGGTCACTGTGGCCTCGCCAGGCTCAGGGCTCATGCTTCGACCCTGCGAGCACGTCTCAGGGCCCAACTCGTCACCCGACCCCGGGACGCTGTCCGGGCCACTGGGCAGGTTGCCATTCAGGGCACGGGCGCAGGTGAGCAAGGCCGACATCGCTCGGCGATCAATGGCCCGCGTCGCGGCCTGCGCCGGCAGCTGAGCGGCGTCCCACGCCAGGCCGACACCGTGCAGGCGCCGTGCCGCGATCTGCACTATCTCCGGATCGATGTCGCCGGACAGCACCTGCAGCCAGCTGCGCGCCGCAGCGGCCAGGACAGCTGCGTAGGGGCTGCTTGATGCAGCATCGGTCAGCGCGGCGGCGTGCCGCTGCGCTTCCGGGAGTTGCTCGACGACGATGGCAGCGTGCAGCTGGTACCAGTGCAGCGGCACTGCCCACAGCACCGGGTTGCCCAGCTTGTCGAGCAGGTTTTCGGCCTCTTTGAGGTGTGGCGCGACCGACTCCAGCTCGTTGCTCCGGGCGGCGGCGATGGCGAGCTCACCCAGTGGCTGCAGCATGTAAAGATCGATCGGGTGGCGGACGAGGGCGCAGCGTGCCCGTCGCCACGCCGAACGCAGCGCGGCAGCGTCACCTTTTCGGCGAGCCAAGCCCACTGCCAGCGCAGCAGCAACCACCTCGTCACGCGGTTCCAGCGCAGTGAACTGGTGGGTCACCCGCTCCAGGGTGCGGTGCGCCACCTCCAGCTTGCCGCGGACCATCGCCATCCAGCCGTGCAGCAGCAGGTGTCGGGGATGCGCTGGACGGCCACCGAGCTTGGCGGCGACAGCGCGCCGCAGCGTGGAGTCCGCGACGGTCAGCTCACCGCACTGCAGCGCGACCACTGCGGTCAGCGCTGCCGGCGTATCCGGCAGCAGCACGGTTTCACCCGCCGGCTCGAGCAGCACCGTGGCCCTGGCCAGCTGTGACAGTGCCTCACTGGATGCTCCAGTGACGGTGGCGAGCATGCCGTGTGCCATCAGGATCTCTGCGCCGGCCATCAGGGTGGCGCCCCGGCCGGCGTCCGCCGCGTCGAGCACCGCACGAGCTTGGGCGAGCTCTCCGATACCGATCAATGCGGGCACGGCAAGGGCGGCACCACCGGTCGCATCGGCAGACAGGCTGCAGTACAGCTGTGCACTGTGAGCCGGTAGGCCCCGATGCGCGAGGATCGCGGCCACCACCGAGATGCCGCGCTTCCGATCGGCAGCGGACTGGTCAGAAACAACCTGATCAGCCAGTCGAAGCGCCTGATCGAGGTCACCGGCGAGCGCCACCGCCTGGGCGTGGCGCGCCGCCAGTGTACTTGGCGAGGCTCCAGCGTCGATCGTTCCCGCGTACAGTTCGGCGGCCAGCGCCGGGGACTGCCGCAGCGCCTCGTCGCCGGCCCGTTCCAGGACCGCAGCCACTCGATTACCGCTTGCACCAGTGCCTAGGAGCTGGCGTCCAGCCGCGAGCACGGACCCACCCCGGTCGAGCTGAATGGTGGCTAACTGCCGCTGCATCGCCCGGCTTCGCATCATCGGCATCAACCGCAGCACGATGTTGCGGATGAACGGGATCAACTCACCGCCGTTGGTGAGCAGGCCCGTTGCCATCGCGGCTTCCACCGTGTCGGTCAAGGAAGCCGGATCGGCGTCGAGCAACAGGCTCAGTACGTCGGCATCCAGCGCTGCACCAACGGCCATTGCTTGCAGCAGCCCGTAGATTGCGGGATCGAGTGCCTCCAACTGGTAGCGCAGCCGTTCGGCCAAGCCGGCGGAGACGTTGACTCGCTCGGGGCACCGGAACTGTTCCGGGCGCCGAGGATCGAATCTGCCGGTGTCTTGAAGTGCTTGCGTGACGAGGTTGACCAGCGACGGCAGCCCGCCACTCTGCTCGTGAACGAGTTCGATCAGCGACTCAGGGGGAGTGCATCCGACTCGCGCTGCGATGCGGGCCCCGACGGTACTGCGATCGAGGTGCCCTACCACCACTGGCGATCGACGCCGAGCCAGGCTCGCACCGAGCGCCGAAAGCTCGCGCGATCGCGGCCACGGTCGGTAGGCGACGACGAGCCGGGCGGTTTCCCCTTCGGCGAACGTGCGCAGCCCTTCAAGCGTCGCCTGGTCCATCTGGTGTGCATCGTCCACCAGAACGGGTTCATCCGGGTCGACAGTATCCAGTCGCAGGCCAGCAGCACGGTTGCCGCGCATCACCACGGCGCCAGCCTTCTGGTACTCGCGCGCCAGCGCGTCGAGTAGCACTGACTTCCCGGTACCGCCCGGGCCGACTATCGCCGCAGTGAGCGGAGCCGATGGAGCGCCGGCGACCTGGCGAAAGATCCAGAGCGCTGCTGGTGACGGGGTGGAGACCGCGGGATCAGGCGCGGAGTGCGGTCGGACCATGGTGCCTCTCTCGAGACTGTCCCTCGTACGAATCACTAACGCCTCGATCGCTATCAGGTTGCGTAACGTTACGTTCCCCAAATCACAGCGTGACCGGTTAACAACTCGCTGTTGTGGACCGATGGAACCAACGCACCGCCATTCGGTGGACTTAACCGTGGTCGAGAGGTCGTGGGTCGTGAGTTACGCACTGGGGGTCGACGTCGGGACGAGCTTCACGGCGGCAGCCATCTGGCGGCGGGATGAGGACAAGACCGAAGCGGTAGCTCTGGGTAGCCGGATGCCATCGGTGCCCTCGGTCCTCTTTGTGGGTGCAGAAGGTTCTGTGCTCGTTGGTGAGGCCGCTGAACGACGTGCGTTGACTGATCCGGACCGGGTAGTCCGAGAATTCAAGCGGCGGATCGGTGATGACACGCCGCTGTTCGTGGGCGGGCGACCCTACGCCGCTCAGGATCTGGCGGCGATGATGGTCCGCTGGGTCGTTGATCGAGTCACCGAGCGTGAGGGCGGCTCTCCGGATCGGATCGCGGTCACCCACCCGGCCGGATGGGGGCCGTTCAAGAGAGATCTTTTGTCTCGTGCATTAAATGCGATCCACCTTAATGATGTGACCTTGTTGGCAGAGCCGGAAGCCGCCGCAATCAATTACGCCGCGCAGCAGCGAGTCGAGGCGGGTACCACGATTGCGGTGTATGACCTGGGCGGTGGCACCTTCGATGCGGCCGTGGTCCGCAAGACCGATGTGGATTCCTTCGCCCTGTTGGGCTCGGCCGACGGCCTCCAGCAGCTCGGCGGCGCGGACTTCGACGAGGCCGTGTTCAGCCACGTGCGAGTCCTGCTCGGTGCCCAGCCGGGCGCAGTGCAGTGGGACACGCTCGACGTCGAGGATCCCAGTGTGCTCAGCGGGCTGGCGCGGCTACGTCGGGAATGCACCGAAGCCAAAGAGGCGCTCTCGTCAGACACCGAGGTGACCATCCCCGTACTGCTTCCGGGCGCCAGCACCCAAGTCCGTCTGGTGCGTGGTGAGTTCGAGGAGATGATCCGCCCGGGCCTCGAGGACACCGTCGACGTGCTGTCCCGCGCTATCCGCTCGGCCGACGTGAGCAGTGATGAGCTCGGAGCTGTGCTGCTGGTCGGTGGGTCCTCGCGGATGCCGCTGGTGTCCCAACTGGTTTCCGCCCGGCTGGGCTGCCCGGTCCGGGTGGATGCCGACCCCCAAACCACGATCGCTCTGGGTGCTGCGCTGTCGATGGCTCCGGCCGACCAACCGGTCACCACACCTACCGTCGCCATCGAGCCGGTGGTTCCTGCTCCTGACCCGGAGCCTCACACGAGTCGTGAAATCCCGATCGGTCACGCGCCGCAACGGCCACCGCTCATTCCGACCCAGCGCGGGTCCGTGGAGGACCCGGAGCCCACCGACAACAAAGGGCGGTTACGCGGGAAGATCACATCTGGGCTGGTGCTCAACATCACCGCGGTGGGACTGCTCGCGGGCGTGCTCATGACCTCGCTTGCCGCCACCGCGCCAGGTGACAACCCCCCGGCTACCAACGATAGCGTGTCGGGCGGCGTCAGCCCCCCTGGTGACGCGGTGGCAAGCGACGGTTCCGGTAACCCAGCCGGCAACGCAGGGTCCCCGAACGTCGCCAGCAATGGAAACAAAGCGACCAATGTGGGCAGGACCACCACTCCTGTGCCACAAGGGACTGCAGGCCAACGCCCACCGGCACGCCCAGGCACCCAAGGCGGGAGCCCAACCACCCCAGTCCGGCCATCTCAGTCGGAGATGCCTACCGGGGAGATGCCTACCGGGGAGACGCCTGCCGCGGAGACGCCCGCCGCGGAGACGCCTGCCGGGGAGACGCCCGACTCAACAGCGCCGAACCAAGACTCGCCACCGCCCGCGGCGATTCAGACAAACGCTTAACGCCGCACCTTCTTTGTGTTCTGGATGCAGAATGCGCTCGAGTGGAGCTCGGCTAAGGCGACATTGTGGGCGTTGAGGACATCGTCTGTTGTGCCGCCTGTGGTGAATGGAGCCCATGTGTCTCCGTCTCGCAGCAGCGTCGGCGGAGAACCCCGCCGCGATCCACCGCGCGGCCAGCATCACAAGGTGCCGCCTCGTCGCGGCGGTATCGTCCCACACTCGATACGCCAGCTTGATCGACTCTGCGTCTGTGCACACGTAGCCAATGCCCTGCCGGCTGTGCGTAGAGGGGCCGGCGGACGAATCGGGGAACAGCTGCAGCCCACGCTCGGCGAGTATCTCCTTGGCCAGCGCCTGGGCTCCGGTTGCGCGATTGGCATGCGAGCTGATCCAAGCGATGATCTTCCCGGGTGTTGTGCCCCCGTCAAGTTCGTGAAGTTCGAGCGTCCAAGACGTCCCTACCGAGCGACACCACACCGCGGCCAGCGCTGGGGCCGTTGCAGCCCCGCGGCCTGAGGTTGGTTGCGCGACGTCATTATTTCGACCAGGTAACGTCGCCGCATCATTGGTTTTCCTCGTAATTCCAACGGCTTCATGCGTTGAGCGAGTGTTAGAGGTATGAGCTAAACGGCAAGCAGAGTTGCAGTGCTCCCTCAATAAGCAACGCCGTAGGCGATACGCGCCACCCTGGCGGTGAAAATGGGTCGGTTGCCGCGCACGAGACAGCCCTACGTGTGCCAGAGCGGATCGTGGCCACCCGTATTCGAGCAATGGCAGGAAATGCGGCAAGAAGAAGATGCTTAACTTAATCCTGTGCGCGCACGCTGAGCGGCCAGTTCCCGGCGTGGCCGTGTAACGGCCTGCCACGGCGAGACGAGCCCGCTCGCACTACGGCCGTGCTTTTAGCCGGAGGCTGGAGTAGGCTGCCCGTGTTGCCGGGTTTTCTCGCGCACGCCATCCGGACGTGGCATCTGCGGTAGCCGTTGGGACGAGATACCCACGGATCGGCCGGGTGTCCTGCCATGTCGTCGCTGTCGCCATCTCCAGATGGTCATGCGTGGCTGTCGGAGTTGCAGGCGTTACTGCTGGATACTGACACGCTGCACGGATTCCTTGATCGGCTGGCCCAGCTCACGACGCAAGCGTTACCCGAGGGCAGTTCATGTGGTGTCACTGTCCGTCAGCACTCCCGGCCGATCACCCTGGCCGCGAGTGATGAGTGGACCATGCGGATTGATCAGATGCAGTACGACTTCGATGAGGGTCCTTGCGTGGACGCTATGTCCACCGGGAAGGTCAACTACATCTCCGACACAACGACCGAGGTGCGCTGGACACGCTTCTGTCAGCGGGCTCAAGACCAGGGTGTGCACTCGTGTCTGGCGTTGCCGCTGACCAGTCCCACTAGTCTTATCGGGTGCTACAACTTCTACTCGACTGAGCGTGATGGGTTCGCCGAGGAGAGTCGTGGGCAGCTGGAGGAGTACGCTGGCAACGCCGCAGGTGCGGTGGCCGTCGCGTTGAAGTTGGCCGATCAGGCCCAGCTGTCGGACAATCTGCACCAGGCATTGACCTCACGGGCGGTCATCGATCGGGCTATCGGGATCTTGATGGCCCAACAGCGCTGCGACGCCGACGCCGCATTCGACCTGCTTCGGCGCGCCTCGCAGAACCGCAATGTCAAGCTCCGCGAGCTTGCGGCTGAGATCGTCACGGCCGTCAGCGGCAAGCCACCGGAGCCTGGCGCCTTCCAGCCCCCCCAACCGGCGTCAGACTAGGTCGAGCACTGCGCCAACGCCTGCGCCACCGTGCTGGCGTGGGGCACTTGCTTGTCCGCGCCGGTCACTTCCAGGGCGCGCAGCACCACGCGGCTATTTGCCACCAGCCCCAGTGCCATACCCTCGGCGCGAACACGCTCTAGAATTTCGATCAGCAGGCCGATACCGCACGCAGCGAGGAATGACACGCCGGTGCAGTCTACGATCACCACCTGGTAAGCACCGAGGACCTTGCACAGGTGATCGCGCAGTCGTCCCACCGTGGCCAGGTCTATCTCACCGACCACGCGCAATACCACTACTCCCTCTTGAGCGTGGGGCAAGACCGTCACCGTCAACTGCTTGTCCGTGGTCGTGTCCGGTCTTTTCATGCGTGCCACCGCCCCGACCGGCAGCGACGGGGGCGACGGCACTGCTGGTTTGCGATCACCAAGGTCCCCAACCAAGATTCCCCAAACTGAGAGTCCCACCGTGGCGTGTACCGCGAAGAAGGGCGGGTCATTAGTGACACCGGCGCTCGCCGTCGAGGGTATGCCACGGCAAGCGGCTGGCTGCATAACCGCTGACCTTGATTCTAGCCGCTCAAAGCTCACCGCAGTGATCCACCAAGCAGGTTTACGGTGCTGCACGGCAGGGTAGGCCGTATCTCGACTGGACGATCAGGACAAGGACGATTAGGAGAGGGGAGGCCGTTCTCCCTTGGCCTGCGCGTCGACCTATCTCCGGAAAGGTCGGGAGGACCACCATCTGTCAGGAGCATGGCCTGCTCGAGTTAGCCGCCGAGGCCAGTCCCCACAACGCGCGCCAGCTACGGGTGCGTTTCCAGGAGTGGCTGCGAACGCTCGGTGCTCCCGCCGCTTTAGTCGACGATCTCTCCCTGGCGGTCTATGAAGCACTGGCCAATGCGGTCGAACACGCCTACCCCGCGCATCATCCCAACCCGATGATGCACTTGCAGGCTCAGCTCGACCAGGACCAGCTGCTGATCACCGTCACCGACCACGGTTGCTGGTGCTCCCCCCACGATACCGGCTACCGCGGCCGCGGGCTGACCGTGATGCGCTGCCTCACCACCGAAGTACTCCTCGAACCCACCGCGCATGGCACTACCGTGCACATGCGCGCGGCTCTGCACCACAGCCGCGACGGCCAAGTCCAACAAAGGCCGACCGTCGCGCCGTGGTCGTCGTCAGGGCAACCTGACGATAAGACGTTGTAGGTTGTGTCACCTGTTACGCTGACCAGCCCTAATGCCGCGATGATCAGCGGAGCCCTCCCGGTGGCTCAGCCACGGCTGGAGCACCCAGGTTTACTCCTGAGCCGAGCGGGGTAACTGTGAGCAACCTAGCGGTCACGGGTCGCCGTCTCCGGCACCCGGCGCCGGCCGTCGGGGGAGGACACGGCGTCCGACCGGGCGCCGCCCGAAGCAGGGAAAGGAGCTAGCAATGGCGTTGTTACCGAGCAACTTGGGCAATGCAGGACCGTTGTGCTCCGATGGCCTTGAGCGTGTTTGTTAGGGCTCAACAAGTAATGGTTTCTCTTACCGGAGGTAGCAATGATTGTTGATTTTCCCCTCGACCGGCATTGCTGCAGTCAGCCGCCTTATGGCGAGTGTGTTTGATCAGTCTCTTACGGGTATCTACCGCATGCATAGTGAGTACAACTAGCGCACCCATCTGCATCTAGACAGAGGAGGAAATCATCATGACGCTCATTTCGAGCGGTGTGAGTACCAGGCCCTTCGATCAGCACGCCGAACTGTGGGGCCGTCGGCGTTCCTGGTGGACACCGCGCTGGCTGCAGCGCAAGCGAGAGGCTGACGAACTGGCGCGGTGGGCCAACGAGGTGACCTTGCTTTGGAACGACACGATGGACGGTACCGACCTTGCGCATCACACCGTGACCGCCGCTCGATTACCCTTCCTGCTAGCGCCGC
>JALZDU010000092.1 GCA_030862405.1 Actinomycetota bacterium
TTCGGCGGCCGGACCTGATGGCGCTGCTCGACCTGTACGGCGTATCCGAGCGCCGACGCCGTGACGGCCTGCTCCGGCTGTCCGAGGACGTCTGGCAGAAGGGTTGGTGGGACGGTTACGCCGCCGATGTCGAGCACCAGTTCGTCGACTTCGTCTGGCTGGAGTCCCGGGCCACGACGATTCGACAGTTCGACCCCATGGTGATCACCGGCCTACTGCAGACCCGGGATTACGCCGAAGCAGTGATCACTGCGGCAGAGCGGGACGCCGAGCCCGGGCAGATCGGCCGGTGGCTGGAGCTGCGCATGGATCGGCAAGCAGTCTTGCGCCGGCCCGAGCCACCTCGACTTTCGGTGATCATCGACGAGCCAGTGCTGCGCCGCGCGGTCGGGGGGAACGCCGTGCTGCGTGGCCAGCTCGCCCACCTGGTGGACAGCGCGGAGCTGCCGCACCTCGATCTCCGGGTGCTGCCGTCGAGTGTCGGCGCGCATGCTAGCCCGAGCGGTGGTTTCCGGGTGTTCGCCATGGCGGAACCTGATATGGAGGTCGGCTATGCCGAAACCGTGGGTGGGTCGGTCTACGTCGAGCCACCCGACTCCGAGCGGTTCGTCCGGGTATACGATCGCCTCCGGGACAGCACGCTCGGCCCGGCGGAGTCCGTCGAGCTCATCGGTGCCATCAGAGAGGATCTCGGATGACCCACGCGGGCCAGGTCCTCGGCCCGGATATTAGGGCCGGGGTCGCCTGGCGGATCAGCAGCTACAGCGAGAACGGCGGTGGGAGCTGCGTCGAGGCCGGTGCACTGCCCGACGGCTCCGGCCGGGTCGTGGTGCGGCACAGCCACCACCCCAACGGTCTCGCCCTCGTCGTCGGCGCGGACATATGGGCGGCGTTTCTCGGCAACGTCAAGAACGGCGACTTCCACCTGAGCCTCGCGGCCTGCTGAAGTCCGGTCGTATCGGTCAGTCTCCGCTGTCGTCGTCCGTCAGTTGGTCGAGCGTGGTCAGGTGGGCGTGGACCTCGTCGGCGTCGGGAACGCCGAGGCCGGTGTAGAGAGCCAGGGCTTGGCGCCAGTGGTGACGGGCCTGATCGGGATCACCGGTGGCGTCGTGGGTGTGGCCGAGGCCGTTGTGGGCGCGGGCCTGCTCGTACTGCTCACCAATCTGGCTCGCCAGGGCGAGGGCGGTGTGGTGGTGGACATGGGCCTGCTCGGGGTGACCGGTGGCGCGGTACGTCTCGCCGACGCTATTGAGGGCCGTGGCTTCCCCACCGCGGTAGCCGATCTCGCGGAACAGGGCGAGGGCCTGCTGGTGGTGGTCGGTAGCCTGCGGGTAGTGGCCCTGTCGAAAGTAGACGAGGCCGAGGTTGTCCAGCGCGTGGGCTTCACCGGCGCGATGGCCGATTTCGCGGGCAAGGGTGAGGGCCTGTTGGTGGTGGTCGGCGGCCTGCTTGGAGCGGCCCTGTCGCTGGTAGACGGTGCCAAGGTTGGTTAGCGCATTTGCCTCGCCGGCCTGGTCACCGATCTCGCGGAACAGTGCCAATGCCTGCTGGTGGCGCTTGGTGGCCTGCTGGTAGTAGCCCTGCCGCTGATAGATGAGGCCGAGGTTGTCCAAGGCATTGGCTTCGCCGGCCTGGTCACCGATCTCGCGGGACAGGGTGAGGGCCTGTTGGTGGTGGTCGGCGGCTTGTTGGTAGTAGCCCTGCCGCCGATAGATGAGGCCGAGGTTATCCAATGCGCGGGCTTCGCCGGCCTGGTTGCCGATCTCGCGGGCGAGGGTGAGGGCCTGTTGGTGGTGGTCGGCGGCCTGCCCGTAGCGGCCCTGCCGAAAGTAGACGGCACCGAGGTTGGTCAGCGCGTGGGCCTCGGCGGTCCGGTCGACGGTATGGCGGGCCACGAGCAAGGCGTGGGTGTGGATGGCCACGGCTTCAGGATAGTGACCGCCGACCTCGAGGTAGCGGAATAGGGTGCTGGCCAACCGAGTGGTGTACCCGGACCAGCCCCGGGAGGCGGTGTGGGCGCAAACGGCGGTGAGGGTGCCTCGTTCAGCATCCAGCCAGCCCCGTGCGGTGGCTGGGTCGGTCACCAGCGGGGCGGGGATGGCCGGTGGCCCGACGCGGGGCCGGCGATGTTGCTCGTGCGGATGCAGGGTGTCCATCGCGGCCCCGGCGGTGGCCAGATAGTGATCGAACAGCCGGGTCAACGCCGTCCACCGCTCATCCCCGGAATCCTCGGTGGCGGCGAGGGCGGTGGCGTAGGCACGCAGCAGATCGTGCATGCCATACCGACCAGGGCCGGTGGCCTGGATCAGGTGCGCACGGGTCAGCAGGTCGAGCAGGTGCTGGGTCTGCTCCACGCTGG
>JALZDU010000200.1 GCA_030862405.1 Actinomycetota bacterium
ACGACGTGCTCGTGCGGATCGCCGAGGGGTTGGGTATCCCCCGTGCGCTGATGGGTCTCTCCTACGGCGACCGCGATGCCTACGGTGGGGATGAGGTCACGGTCGCCGAACCCCTGGTGAGCGCTGAAATGCGTCGTAGACACCTGATCGCGCTGGGTGCGATCGCCGTGGTCGGTGGACCTGCGGTCGGTGAGCTGCTGGCCGAGTTGAGCAGCCCATCACCGGTACCGCCGCCGTCTCGGCTTTCCGGGGTTCACGTGGTGCAGGTCCGGGACCTGACCCGGCGGCTCGCGGAAGCCGGTAGGACCTCCGGAGCCGACCCAGAGATGAGCAGCGCGGCGGCCGCATGGGCGAGCCGACTGCTAAACGTACCCGGCCCCGATGCCGTCAGGAAGGCCCTGATGGTGGCGGTGGCGCAGCTACACATTCAGGCCGGGTGGGCCGGGTTCGACGGGTGTCTCTACGACCGCGCCATGCATCATTATGCCCAGGCTTTGGAGCTAGCCACAGAGGCCGGCGACGCCTACTGCCAGGTTCTCGCCTTGAACTGGGCGGCGCTGGCCACCGAGGAACACGGTCAGCCCAACGACGCGTTGAAGCTGCTCCAGCTCGCCCAGTTCAAGGCGCATGACATCCCGTCAGACCAAGGCGCGGTGGTGATCGGGGAGGGCTCGGACGCGGCACTCAAAGCATGCGCAGCAGCGGATTCCGCGACCGCTTACCATCATCTCAAGCGCCCGGAGGACGCGGACCGATGTCTGGCGGAAGCGCGGGAGCTGTGGCAGCCCACCCGCACCGACCCCTACGGCGATCTGGACCTGGTGGCCGCGCGTCTGGAGCTCGATCGCGGGCACCTGGAACAGCAGAGCCGTTCGCGGTGGCGTCGATGCGTCGCTGGAAAGGCATTAGCGAGCGCGCCCACACTTACTCGGGCATCACGCTGGCAACCATCCACGTGCGGGCTGGTGAGCCGCGCGGGTTGCATCTGGCGCACAGTGCGGTCGTCAGCGTGGCGAAGCTCAACTCGATACGTGCCCGTAAGCGGCTCGATCCGTTGGTGGCCGCATTGGATGCCCGACCCGCCAGCGACGCCCAAGAGCTGGCCCGGATGGCGCGTCAGGTCGCCGGTTCTCGATGACCACGGAACGGTATGGGACGGTGACTCTATGCCTGAGCGGGACTGTGCCATGCAGCCGCAAGTGCTCGCGCGGGGCCTGTGGCCTCCGGATCGTGCAGCCGCGCGGCGCGCGGGGACCGGCCGGAGACCGCAGGCTTAACAGACCCAGTCACCCGAGCCCATCGACGACCTTCGCGAGTTTGGCGAGGTTACGCTTCTCACTGCGAGTTCGCTCGCTGCCGCCGTCCCGCTTGCACGCACCGTGCCCAACGAAATCTTCATTCGGATCCCGCCAGAGGCGCTCACCCTGATCTCGCAGATCCTTAGCAGTGAAGGCGACGACCGTGTACCTCTCGACCCCCCAGTGCTTCTGCAGATCAAGAGCTGACAAGCCAGCCGCGGCCATCTCGTCTGCGAAATATATCGACATATAGTAAGAGGATCCATCTTTGGCAGCCTTATCTGCAAAACAGCCACTTTGCGGCGTGCCGCCTTCTTTGAGTTCAGCCTTCTTGACTACTCGATAAACTGTGCAGCCATCCGAAATGTCGGCATTGGCATTCGCAGGCACGAGTGCATGCCCCGCTCAGTCGGCGACGATGTTTGACATAATTAGCGCCAGAACGCCAAGGTTCTCTGCTAGTGGGATTTCTTTCGGATCGCGGTCATCGGCCTCCAAGAGAATAGAGTCAACCGCCGCATTGTTGCCCACCTGAATCTCAACGTGGAAGGGGTCCAGATCCCACTCAGCGCCGATCGTGGCGTCATCACCAATATTAAAATACGGTTTCGGTGTGCGAGCCGGAAGAACCGCACAGGCACGCGCGAAACGCACTAGGGTGTCGGTGTGGATAATCCCGAGTTCGTCGGCGGTCGGAAGGTCCTCCAGTACAAGCCTCTGCAACCAGGCGGGGGGACGCTCGCCGCGAGTCAACAACGTACTGACAGACGCGTCAGGACCAAGGGGCGAGACAACCCGCACCTGTCGAGCCAGCGTTCCTGACCCGTTCGCAGCGGCCACGGCGATATCTTGCGCACTACGAGGCGGCCCAGCCTCAGCCAGTATCGTCAAGACAACCCCCAGCTCGCCCGCGCCTCATCCGACGTAATACGGTTAAACGTTCCCGTCACTGCATCATGCGCCGTCTTGAACCGAGTCTTCACAGACTCGGCCACATCCTTAATCCTCGCGCTCCGAGTAGTTATTGAGATGTTAATAACCGGCGTCATATCCTTAATACTTAGTGGCCGAAGCTCGGTCGGCTGCTCCTTAGGCTGGTACCCTGTAGAAACAGCAGTATGCATGCGTCCATAGAAAGAGCTCGATTCGTCCCATACTGGCTCCGAGTATGAGACGCTTAGCTGGTCGATCTCATCTACATCAGGCACTCGCACCGTGACAACTTTATGAACGTCACGAATACTCCCCCACAGCGCGTCTGGGTGCAAGAGGTTGATGTAGGTCAACTCAAGCTGCGACACATTCAGCGCCTGACCTCCCTGCTTCAGCACCGCGCTCTGCAGCATGAGCAGGTAGTGCTCAAAGCGCTCGAGCAAGTGCTCAAACCCGGGATAGTACTCCCCGCCCTCTTGCCTGCGCCAATTTAGCGCAAAGTAGTTCGCCTGGACCTGAAGTAGCAGATTGCTATCATTCAGGCCAGTGAGCCAGTACCGCCGTGGCATCTGCGAAGAATTGACAAACTGAATCTGCGGAGCAGGCGGTTGAACTATCCGCTCTTCAAATGGCCGCTCGTCAGCCATTTCGTACGGCTGGACCTCTGTGACCTGCGGGAACTCCGCCAGGATCTCACCGAGCCCGACCAGCAGGCGAGGCCCCTCAAGCGCCGACTGAGGTTCGAACGAGATCGAGATCGCAACCTCATTCACCGGCGGCCGAGCCACCGTGGTCATACAGGTCCCTCCGGTGTAGGTCGTCACTGCTAGGAGTCTAACCAGTGTGGCAGCGGTTATACAG
>JALZDU010000232.1 GCA_030862405.1 Actinomycetota bacterium
CATCCTCCAGCACCACGCAGTCGTTCGCCGACCGCCTCCGGGTGACGCCATCCGCACACAGCACCGGGAACGTGCCCCAGCTGTACTGCTGCTCGTAGGGAAGCACCACCCCGCGCTGCATCCGGCCAGCGGCACCGGTCTGTACCCGCGTCCCCGGCGGCAGGAGCTGCCGGGGACGGGTCACGACGACGGCAGCGTCGGCTGATGTCTCAGCTGACGCCGTCATCGAACTCGCCATCCTTGACGCCGGCCACGAAGGCCGCCACCTCGGCACGAGGGTAGATCAGCGCCGGACCGCTCGGATAGCGAGAGTTGCGCACCGCAACCTGGCCCGTACCGACCGGAGCGACCTCCACGCAGTTGCCGAGCTTGCCGCTGCGGCTGCTCTTCCGCCACGTCGCCTCGGTCAGGAGCGCGGCCGACAGGCCGTTGCGGATCTCGTTCGCCATGATCTCCCCTTCCCCGTCCACATCGAACGGTGCACTTGTAGGTGCTCGGAACGTTAGCGAGCGATCACATAGGGTGCAAGTGCACGTGCAGGTGATAGTTCAGGCGCCGGTGCGCGGGACCGCGTGAGCCTGGACGTGGGGGCCGGTGCGCATCGGAGGCAGCGGACGCGCCAGGACCGTCAGATTTCGGCGCGCACCTTCGACAGCAGCTGTCGGCTGTGGTCGGGAGTCTCGGCGTCCACTGTCAGCTGGTCGACCGCCCGGCTGTACAGCTCGGTCTCCTCCCGCTTGTCCAGGTAGAGCGCGCCGGTGAGGTGCTCGATGTACACCAGGTCCGGCAGCGCGGGCTCGGCGAACCGCAGCAGGGTGAACGCGCCTTCCGCGACGTACCCGCCGAGCCGGTACGGCATGACCTGCAGCGTGATGTGGGGCAGCCTGGTGAGCTCGAGCAGGTGCTCGATCTGCGCCAGCATCACCTGCCTGCCGCCGATCGGCCGGTACAGCACGGCCTCGTCGATCACAGCCCACAACCGGGGCGCGTCCGGCCGGGCGAGCACCTTCTGGCGCCGCATCCGCAAGGCGACCCGGCGCTCCGCCTCGTCGCTCGCCGACTCCGGCCGCGCGTAGCTCCCGATCGCCCTCGCGTAGTTCTCGGTCTGCATCAAGCCAGGGACGAACTGCAGCTCGTAGGTCTGGATCCGGGAAGCCGACTCCTCCAGCCCGACGTACTCGTGAAACCAGTTGGGCATCAGATCGGTGTAGCGGTGCCACCAGCCGGGCTCGTTGGCCCGCTTGACCATCTCGAGGAAGACTTCGCGCTCCCCGGGATCGCTCACCCCGTACAGGGTGAGCAGGTCGGCCACGTCTCGATCCTTGAACCCGACCTTGCCGAGCTCGAGCCGGCTGATCTTCGAGTCCGAACCACGGATGGAATAGCCGGCGTCGGCACGGGAGATCTCGGCCGCCTCACGCAGCCGACGTAGCTGGGCGCCCAACACGATGCGCCGGGCGGTGGGGCCGCCGCCACTGCGATCACCAGTGGCGGAGTCAGTAGACTCAACTGTGACCATGACCGGTCCTCCCGTCTCCCAGCCTGGAGCCGCGGTACAGTACGGTCGCTACGGAACCGGACATCGATTCCATCCAGGGAATTGCCGGACCTCCAACCGTACACCCTGAGGGCTCGCGGTCGACATATGCCCGTGTCTTCACTGCGCCCGCACAGGCCCTTACGCTGTGTCTCGCACCTGTCCCGAGCCGCCACCCTTTGGGAGGCCCAGATGCCCAACGCCCCACGGTACGACCGTGACCTACCAGTGGAGATCGACACCACCAAGGCGAGTATCGCCCGGGCGTACGACGCTGCTCTGGGGGGCAAGGACAACTACGAGGTCGACCGCGAGGTCGTCCGGCAGCTTCAGCAGGTTGCACCGGAGATCACCCAGTTTGCGTGGGACAATCGCGACTTCCTGATCCGCGTGACCCGTTTCCTCGCCGGTGAGGCGGGAATCACCCAGTTCCTCGACTGCGGGTCGGGGCTGCCCACGGCGGAGAACACCCATCAGGTGGCCCAGCGGATCCAGCCGGAGGCCCGGGTGGTGTACGTCGACAACGACCCGGTGGTGCTCGCGCACGGGCGGGCGCTGCTGGAGGAGAACGACCAGACCCACCTCAGCGCCGCGGACATCTTCGAGCCACGCGAGGTCCTCAACGACGCGGTCGTGTGCAAGCACCTGAACTTCGCCGAACCGATCGCGCTCTTCCAGCTGTCGACCCTGCACCACTACGACGGTGAGCGCGGCGCCGCCGACATCATGCGGGAGTACATCGACGCGCTGCCCTCAGGCTCCTACGTCGCACTCAGCCACTGTTTTGATCCGGAGAATGAGTACAGCGAGCTGGCCAGGAGGATGGAACAGGTTTTCCTGCACAGCCCGCTGGGCAGTGGGTGGTTCCGGACCCGCACCGAGATCGAGAGCATGCTGCCTGGGCTCGAGCTCATCGAGCCAGGCAT
>JALZDU010000246.1 GCA_030862405.1 Actinomycetota bacterium
TCCCACTTCCGGCAGACACTTGAGCGGCTCGCCGAGTGCGGAGGTGACTCGGACTAGAAAAACCTGAGAGGATCGTTCTGGATCGCAACCGTGGTTCACGCCTGTTTCCGTGCTCCCTGCTCCCGCCGGATTAGCTTCACACTCTTCACGCTGACGCTGTACTGCCCTGCCAGGGCGGCAGGCTGAGTCCTGTACTCGGCCACCGCAACACCATCGTTTAGGCTCCTGCAAGATCTTTTGCTTCAGACATCCGCGATATCGCGTATGCATTGAGAGAAGAGCGATAGAGGCGTTACCAGCCGTCGTAGGATTCTTTGAAAGATGCACTGTCAGGTGGGCGTGATCCCGAGTTGCCAGCAGAGGTGAGGCGGTTGGTGCACATCGGCTTTTGGGTTGCTTTTGAGTCTGCGTGCGATATCGGGAACTTCCTCGATGGGGGTGTGTCTCATAAGGTTGTCGAGAAGCCTGACCACTAATGGAAACAAATTCTCAAGAAACCCACCAGGATCAACGGTATCTCCAGGACTTTTTTGTCCGAGTGTCCAGCCGGTTTCGTTGCTGAGGACCTGGAGTGCTTGCCGCAGTTCGTCCTCCGGATCGGCGGTCAGCGTCAGCAGAGGGTAGAAGCCCCAGGCGATAATCGCCGAATTAGACTTGTTCATGATTGATTCAGCGTGGATGCTGTTACGAAGCAGTCGCAGGAGCGTGAGGACATGCCAGCCAGGCGTGTCTCTCGCCACGAGAAAGGCCAGGTCGGGATACCGTTTTCGGAGCGCTTTGAGCCATTTTCCTTTGTGCCAAGCAACAGTGGACGCTGGGCCCGCTTCATCGGCACCGACCGCGGTCCGGAGTATGGCATGTGCGATCCGCGCGCTGGCATCGAGGGCGCCCAGCAATAGTTGGAGGCAGTTCTCCAACCGCCTGAACACAGCGTTGCGCGAGTAGGAATCCTCGTCCCGGTTCAAGGCAAAGTGCATGGAATCGCGTTCCGCGAGAGCTTCCTCGATCCGCTCTGCCACGGTGTATGCCAACCCGCACAACTCGGCGCCAGCGGCGTCCGCGCTACCCGCAGAAAACGCCACATGCCAACGCCAGATTGTGGGCAGGATCGCGCGCGCTCCGGTCCAGTAGAACATCTTCCTCGCGGTCGGTCCGCCAACGCGGCGAGGGTCAGTTTCGCCAAGGACGGTGTAGTCGCCTTGTGCACGCAGGTACAGCCCAATGAGTGCCACAGCATCCTGAGGTGAGTAGCATGGTGGCTCGAATGAGGGGTAGTGACCGTGGTGGCGCAGCCACCGTCGTTGCTCCAGAAGAGTCGCCCGCTCGGTGACATAGAGGTCCACACCGATTGTGCCTGCCACGAGAGAAGCCCGGATATCGTCGTCCTGGCACAACCTGGTCCCATCAGCATGTCCAGAGAAGTAGTCCCGAACGACTCGTTCACCGTTCCGATACTCAATCTCTCCATGGTGCTGGACGCTGCGGCAGAGCACATCGTCCGACCGATGGACGGTAATCTTACGGAGGGCGATACGCCCCGGCCACGCCTCGCTGTCACTCAGGGGATGATGCGCATCATCTAGGTTGATGGGATACCTGTAGCACCATACGTTGGGACGTTCCAACAGTCTGGTCACCGCCACCCTCGGAGACTCGGACACCCAACCCCCACGCAGCAGGTTCTCGTCGACCATCACGATGATTTTCCGCAATGGCGCATACATCGGCGTGAAAAGCGACGGCTCGTGAGGTTCATCGTCAAGTGGCGCCGGAGGCTCTTTGCGATGACTTGGATAGTAGCCAGGATCTTTGCGTGGAATCATTCGCCATCCAGCCCTTGGCAACTCGAACCGACATGAACACTCCGAAAACTACCACCGCAGCCGCGTTCTCGACAATCGAATTTTGCAGCTCTGCTTGACTAGATCATCTTGGCCATTATGACGCTCAAGCTACCGGAACGCCGACAAACTGAGCGATATACCGGAAACCGGCCCAGCACTCCACAGCTCTCGCTACCACAGGTTGATAATCCCTCATCGACCCAAGTTGTACAGCTTGGGCTCAGTCCAGTTCTTCCAGTGGCAGAGTAGCTGATGACCGGCTAAATCACTCGACGGTGCCGCTTGTTTTCATGGCCGATGCAATTTCTGCGGTGGCGTGTCCGGGTGCGGTGGGCCTGGGTATCGATCATACTGTGTCATTGCCGATGGCTCGGACAACTTCGCAATCGCCTGCCGCGCGACGGCCTGGAAGATGGCCACGAACTGCAGCACGCTAATGGCCACGGTGCCCGCCCCCCGCGAATTTGGAGCAGCCCGACGCCCCAGGAAACCGCCCATGTCCGCGGCAGCGCCTCGACTACGGATCAGGGGGCCCCGATCGACATCGGGACGCACAACTTGTGGCGCTGGGCTCAGCCCAGCACAGCCGCCGCTCCGATGCTGGCACTGAATGCGGCGACCGTCGTGGACAGTGCCGCGCCGAGCTCCGAGAGAAGTCCTGACTGAACCATGGACACCCCCTCCTCGTTCTCGTTGATCTTCGAAACAGTCCCGCGGTGCGAGATCACGAGTGCGATGAAGTTACTGGTGAACGCGATTGCACAGGTCACGGCGGCTGTGTGGAACCCGGGGACCGGGCTCAACCCAGCGACGTAACACTAAACCTTACTCTCCACCCATACGCCCGGCGAGCGGAACACCCGTCACCGCGCCGCGATAACGATCCGCGCTGACGGCGCCGCGAGGTGATCGGCAGCAGTGACGGGCTCGCCGTCGACGAGTACGCGGCCGGCGGCGAGGTGCTGGCGGGCGCGGGCCTCGGAGACGCCGGCGGCGAGCATGCGAGCGAGCACGGTCGGGGCGGCGGCGATGGCGTCGGTCACGACCGGCGCAGCGCCGTTGACCTGTCCAGGATGCTGGTTGCCGCGCTGCCGCTGTTCCACGTCGAGCCGCGCGCGCAGCTTAGCTGCGGGGTAATCCCGGTGCCGGATGCGCCCGTCGTCTGCACCCCGCTGCCTCGGGACCACAATGCCATCAGGCTCGTCCGGCGGGTGCTCCTCCCACCACGAGTCGCGGTCCTTGGGACGGGCCAGGATCGTGCCCTGACGGGTCCCGGTGACGACGCGAACGAGCCCGCCCGCCGGCACCATCTCGACGATGGCGTCAACCGTCACCTTGAGCATCGGCACCCACAGAAGGTGGGTGCGCCCGCACCCGTTCGGGCCGCGCGGGCAGGCAACGCGCGCGCCTGGCTGGCACCGCTCCGACTCGAGCATCCGGGGACCGGTGGCCACTGTCCAGGTACCCGGGTCCATCCCGAGCCGCTCGTTCGTCTCGACGTGCGGCACCCGGAACGCCCACGGCGGGTTCTTGTGGTCAGCGAACCAGGTCGGCGTCGCACCAACGCTGACCGCCTTGTCGGTGCGCCGCAGCACGTCGGCGAGGGTGATGCC
>JALZDU010000252.1 GCA_030862405.1 Actinomycetota bacterium
GAGCGCGCGCTCGATCTGGTCGAGCAGACGCTGCTCGTGCTCGGAGAGTGGCATCGCTCCTCCTCCGGCACTCCGATTTCGATGGCGGACGATGGTAGCCAGTCTGACGGTAGTACCTGGGGTCGCCGGGCGCCCACCGTGGGCTCCTACAGTCGAGGATACGAGTCCGCGGCGGCGCGGACTAGCCGATCCACTCACTCGTTTCAGGCAACGGCCGCCTATCACCCCGATCGGACCGCTCCGGGGCTTCCAACAGGGTGGCCAGACGCACTGCTGCGCTGCCGAACTTCAACCGTGCAGCATCCGCCGCACGTTCGGCGTCCGGCCAGTTCGCATTGTCACCGTCGAGGGTGAGCTGCTCAGCTGCGGCACCTTTGACCAACTGTTCCACCCGTATTCCCAGCAGCCGGACCGCCGCCCCAAACGGCAGGTGGCTGTCCAGCAGCTCGGCGGTCACCCCGAACACCTCCTGCACCGAGTCGGTCGGGCCGGTCAGGGTTCGAGAGCGGCTGATGGTGGTGAAGTCCGGGTAACGGACCTTCAGCGCGATCGTCCGCCCGCACAGCCTGCGGCACCGCAACGCAGCCGTGGTGCGCTCGGCCAACCGGAGTAGCTCGCGGCGCAGCACCGCCCGGTCGGCCACGTCGTGGGAGAAGGTCTGCTCCGCGCCGACTGACTTCTCCGGTGCATCCGGTACCACCGGGCGCTCGTCGCGGCCGTTGGCGAGCTCGTGCAAGTGCTGGGCAGCCGCGACGCCCACCGCGCGGCGCAGCGCGGGCAGTGGAATGCCTGCCACGTCGGCCACGGTGCGGCACCCCAACCGATGCAACGCCTCAGCGGTGCGCCGGCCCACCCCCCACAACGCCGACACTGGCAACGGGTGCAGGAATTCCAGCACTCCGCCGGCGGGCACCACCAGCAGCCCATCCGGCTTGGCCAATCCGGAGGCGAGCTTGGCCAGGAACTTGCTCCGGGCCACCCCCACCGAGCAGGTCACCCGGTAGGTGTCATAGACCTGCCCACGGATCCACTCCCCGATCCCGGCCGAGCTCATCCCCAGCCTGCGCAGCGCCCCGCCGACATCGAGGAATGCCTCGTCCAAGCTCAACGGCTCGACCAGTGGGCTGATTTCGCGGAACAGTGCCATCACCCCGCGTGAGATCTCCGCATAGCGAGCGAACTGCGGGGCCACGAACTCGGCCTGCGGGCACAGCCCACGGGCCTGCGCCACCGGCATCGCCGAGCGGATACCGTGAGCTCGGGCCTCATAGCTCGCTGAGAGCACGACACCACGGTTCCCGGCCGCGTTGGTGCCGCCCGCCACCACGACCGGCAACCCAGCCAGTTCAGGACGTTCGCGAACCTCGATCGACGCGTAAAAAGCATCCATGTCGACATGCAGTACGGGACAGCCCGCGTCGTCTGCGCGGTGGGCAAGCCCTTGTCGCGCAAGGACGCCCGTGGGTAAGGCTGCACGGGGTAAATCTGCGCTGCGTCCCACAGCACCCTCCAGGCACGTCCTCGTCCGCCGCAGGATCAGATATCTCGAACTGGTGTTCGAGATCCTACCGTCCTTGGGACGCTGCGGCGGACCGCCGAGCTGGCGCACCATAAGCTGCCCCGGTGCGAACCCTGGCAGTGCTCAGCCTCAAGGGCGGAGTGGGCAAGACATCGATTGTACTTGGGCTCGCCGGTGCTGCCTTGGCGCGGAAGATCCGGACCCTGGTCGTAGACCTCGACCCGCAGGGAAACTGCACCGCAGCCCTGGATCCCGACCCAACGAAGTCGACGCTGGCTGATGTACTGGCCGATCCAGAACCGTCGGTGCTGAGGGCGGCCATCGCCCCCAGCGGCTGGGGCGAGGGTCTGGACGTTCTGGTCAGCGCCGAGGAGGCCGAGGCACACAACCGGCCGGCTCCCGACGACAGTCGGCTCAGCTGGCTGGACCACGCGCTGTCCACGCTGGACGACGCGGCTGATGAGGATGATGCACCGTATCGGCTGGTGCTTCTGGACTGCCCACCCTCGCTGGGCCTACTCACCCGTTCGGCGTTGGTCGCGGCCGACCGCGCGCTGCTGATCACCGAACCGACCATCTACGCGGTCGCCGGTGTACAGCGTGCCTTCGAAGCCGTGCAGCGCGAGCGCCAGCACAATCCCCACCTAGAGGCGATGGGAGTCGTGGTCAACCGGGCGCGGGTGCGCTCCAGCGAGCACAACTACCGGATCAACGAGCTTCAAGAAATTTTCGGGCCGCTAGTGCTGCCCACCGTCTTGCCGGATCGCTCGGCTGTGCAGCACGCTCAGGGCGCCGGGCTGCCGATCCAGCGCTGGGGCACCCCTGGAGCGCGAGAGATCGCGGTGGCCTACGACGTGCTGCTGGCCCGGATGTTGCGCACCACACAGCTCAGACGACGCACCGAGCCCCAGGACGCCTGACCGCAGCGCGTGCGCCGAGATCAGCCCTGGCCCGGCTGAGGCTGGCTCTGCTGAGTCTTCGACGGCAGGGCCTGCTGCGGCGAAGCGGGTTGTGGTGCGGGCTCACCTGCGGTGACCTCACCCGCGACCGGCGCCCCGTGCATCGAGGCGCGGATCTGCTCCAGGCGGGAGCGGCCCGCCATGTCCAGCGTCGACTGCTGCACCTCGAGCATCCGCCCCTGCACGGAGTTCTGGGCCAGCTCGGCGGAGCCGATAGCGTTGGCGTACCGGCGCTCGATCTTGTCCCGGACCTCGTCGAGCGACGGTGTGCTGCCCGGTGCGGTCAGCTCCGTCATCGACTGCAGCGAGGCGGAAACCTGCTCCTGCATCTTCGCCTGCTCCAGCTGAGAAAGCAGCTTGGTGCGCTCTGTGATCTTGCTTTGCAGCACCACCGCGTTGCGTTCGACCGCTTGCTTGGCCTGGCCGGCGGCCTGCAGAGACTGATCGTGCAGCGTCTTGAGGTCCTCCACGGACTTCTCCGCAGTCACCAGCTGGGTGGCGAAGGACTCTGCGGCTTGCTCGTACTGCTGCGCTTTGGCCTCATCACCCTTGCCCCGCGACTCTTGGGCGAGCACCAGAGCTTGCCGGGTCGACGATTGCAATTTCTCGATCTCACCGAGCTGCCGGTTGAGCTTCATCTCCAGCTGGCGTTGGTTGCCGATGACGGCGGCGGCCTGCTGGGATAGTGCCTGGTGCTGCCGCTGCGCCTCTTCGATGGCCTGCTGGATCTGCACCTTGGGGTCAGCGTGCTCGTCGATCTTGGATGAGAACGCCGCCATGAGGTACTTCCATGCCTTTACAAACGGGTTGGCCATCTCCTCCGCTGCCTCCTTGTGACGAATCGGGTCCGGCGTCGCCTCACCCGACCAGCGCCCCACTCAATTAGCGCAGCCGCGTGCTGACCCCATCGTGTCAGGTGCAGGGCAGCGCTTCCACCGACCCCAGGGAGAACTGGGGGGTGCCCCGGATCTGGCTCGCTCGCTTCCGGGAGAAGCTAGGCCGCAACGAGCTCGGCGGGGACCGTGTCGGGCACCTCAGGCAGGTACACCGGACCGAGATCATTCGCCACCAACCGCAGGAGCTCGTCCAGCGGCAAATCCAGCGCGTCGCAGATGGATGCGAGGAGCTCGCTGGACGCTTCCTTGCGTCCCCGCTCCACTTCGGAGAGATAACCCAAGCTCACCCGGGCAACCCGGGACACCTCGCGCAGCGTGCGACGCTGCGAGGTCCGCGTCCGGCGCAACCGCTCGCCGATAACCTCCCGCAGCAGCGTCATCGCGTTTCCCTTCTGGGTGTCGGCCGTCTGTCAGGTACCGGTTCGCCTTGCCCCTACCGTACTCAGAGCCGGCTGCTCAGGCGTCCGCCGTGGGCGAACGTCACCGCGCGTGACAACGCCGCCTCCGCGGGACCAAGTACGTCGGCGGTGACAACTCCGCCTCCGCGGGACCAAGTACGTCGGCGGGGTCATGGCAGCGCTACCGCCCTGCGCCCGGTCGCGCGCAGCCGCAATGCACGTACAACGTAGTCAACGGCGGTGACGATGGTGAGCACCAGCGCGATGCCCATCACCGTCCAGCGCACCGGATAGGCCTCCGGTGGCAGCGGCAGGACGTAGAGCCCGATCGCCACAACCTGGGCGAAGGCCTTTACCTTCCCACCGCGGCTGGCTGGAATCACCCCGTAGCGCAGTACCCAGAACCGCAGGGTGGTGACACCCAGCTCGCGCCCGCCAATCAGCATGGTGATCCACCAGGGCAGTTCCCCAAGCACGCTCATGCCCACCAGCGCTGCCCCTATCAGCGCCTTGTCCGCGATCGGGTCGGCGACCGTGCCAAAGTTCGTGACCAGGCCGCGACGTCTGGCAAGGTCACCGTCGAGCCGGTCGGTCAGTGAGGCGACGGCGAAGATCACCGCTGCAGTGATCCGCCACGCTGGATCGGTGCCGCCCTCGGCGAACAAGGCGAATACGAACACCGGCACCAGCACCAGCCGTGACATGGTCAACAGGTTGGCCAGGTTCCACAGCGGGACGTTGGTTGCCGGCGGCGGGCTCACGTCGCGCCGCCGGCCGGCACAATCAGCTGGACCGGCTCGACGACCAAGTCAACGCCCTGTACCGCGACGACCCGGCAGCCCACCAGGTCGCCTACCCTGAACGGGCTGACTTGCGGGCCGGTCAGGATGCATTCGCCGTCCACCTCGGGGGCCTGATGCTCAGCGCGGCCGGCAGCTTCGTCGCTCGCGTCGTATTCGACCAACACCTCAACGGTGTCCCCGATTCGCTCCTCGGCACGCTGCGCGGTGAGCTGCTCGACCAGCCCGCTGATCCGTGCGACGCGTCCGGTGACGGTGTCCTCGTCATGGTGCCCGGGCAAGCCGGCAGCCTCGGTGCCGTCCTCGTCGGAGTAACCGAACACCCCCACCGCGTCCAGCCGTGCCTCGATGAGGAAGCGCTCCAGCTCAGCGACGTCGGCATCGGTCTCTCCCGGGAAACCGACGATCACATTGCTGCGCACCCCCGCCGCAGGTGCGTGGTGACGGATCTTATCCAGCAGGGCCAGGAAGGTCTCGCGCGAACCGAACCGGCGCATCCGGCGCAGCACCGGCTCGCTGGCGTGTTGGAAGGACAGGTCAAAATAGCTGGCCACGCCGGGGGTGCCGGCGATCGTGGAGACCAACGCGGGGCGGATCTCGGCCGGCTGCAGGTAGGAAACCCGGGTGCGCAGGATGCCGGGGACCGCGGCCAACCGGCGCAGCAGCTCCTCAAGCGCACCGGGACCGCCCAAGTCCTTGCCGTAAGACGTGGAGTTCTCGCTGACCAGCACCAGCTCGCGGACCCCCGTGCCGGCCAGCCACACCGCCTCGCCCACCACCTCCTCGACCGGGCGGGAGACGAACGCGCCGCGGAAGGCAGGGATGGCACAGAACGCGCAGCGGCGGTCGCAGCCTGACGCGATCTTCAGCGGGGCGACCGGGGAATCATCCAGCCGGCGGCGCGGCACTCGGGGGCCCCAGCCGTGTCCGGGCAGCGCAGGACCGTTCGCAAGCGCAGCGGGCCGGGACACCGGGGCAATCGGTAACAAGGTGCGGCGGTCCACCGGCTGGTGCGCGGGCATCGTCCGGCCGGCGAGTACGTCGCGCAGCCGGCCGCCCAGCTCCGGGTAAGCGTCGAATCCCAGTACCGCATCAGCCTCCGGCAGGTTGTGCGCCAACTCAGCGCCGTAGCGCTCAGCGAGGCAACCCACCGCCACCACCTTGGCGCCGGTGTCCGCAGCGGCCAGCAGGGTATCGATGGAGTCCTTCTTGGCAGCAGCGACAAAACCGCAGGTGTTGACCACCACCACATCGGCCACGCCGGCGTCGGCGTCCACCAGCTCCCAGCCGTCTTCGGTCAGGCGACCCGCAAGTTCCTCGGAATCGACCTCGTTACGGGCACAACCGAGAGTGAGCAGCGCGGCGCGTGGGGACTGCAGGGGGGCGGGCACGGACTCAGGGTATCGGCCCGCGGCGGGGATGCGGCTGATCACGGTGTTCGGGGCGATCTCGTAGGCTCATCACGTGCCGACCGCCGCCGAGATCATCGTGCGCCGGGCAAAGGTGGGGGACGTCCGCATGATCAAGGAGCTGGTGAACTGCTACGCAGGCGCGGTGCTCCTGGATAAACAGCTCATCACACTCTATGAGGACGTCCAGGAATTCTGGGTGGCTGAACGGGGCGGTTCGATACTCGGCTGTGGCGCCTTGCACGTGCTCTGGGAAGACTTGGCCGAGATCCGCACCCTGGCCGTACACCCAGATGCCGTGGGTCAGGGAGTCGGACACGCGCTGGTGGGGAAGTTGATCGAGCACGGCAAGAGGCTGGGGCTGCGCCGTGTCTTCGTGCTGACCTTCGAGGAATGCTTCTTCTCCCGGCACGGATTCCAGGCCATCGAAGGGACCCCGGTGACCGCGGAGGTCTACGACGAGATGCGCCGCTCGCACGATGAAGGCGTCGCCGAGTTCCTCGACCTGCCCTACGTCAAGCCCAATACCCTGGGTAACACACGCATGCTGCTCGAGCTGTGACTTGGGATCAGTCTGCCTCACCGGCTGTAAGGCCACCGCCGCGGATCGAGTACAGCAGCCCGTCGAGCTCCTCGGGCTTGGCCAGCACGTCGCGCGCCTTGGACCCCTCTGAGGGGCCGACCACTCCCCTGCTCTCCAGCAGGTCCATCAACCGCCCCGCCTTGGCAAAGCCGACTCGCAGCTTGCGCTGCAGCATGGAGGTCGAACCAAATTGGCTGGTCACGACAAGTTCCGCGGCCTGCAGTAACACGTCGAGATCGTCACCGATGTCCGGGTCGATCTCCCGCTGCTCACCAGCCTTGGCGGCGGTGACTCCGTCGGTGTACTCCGGGTCGGCCTGTTCCCTGGCGTAGCTGACGACGTTGGCGATCTCAGCGTCCCCGACGAAGGCGCCCTGGATGCGCACCGGTTTGGAGGCACCCATCGGCAGGTAGAGCCCGTCGCCCATGCCGATCAACTTCTCCGCGCCAGGCTGGTCCAGGATCACCCGGCTGTCGGTCAGCGAGGAGGTGGCGAAGGCCAGCCGGGACGGCACGTTGGTTTTGATCAATCCGGTGACCACGTCGACGCTGGGCCGCTGGGTGGCCAGTACGAGGTGGATCCCGGCTGCCCGGGCCTTCTGGGTGATCCGGACGACGGCGTCCTCGACGTCACGCGGAGCGGTCATCATCAGGTCGGCCAGCTCGTCGACGATCGCCATGATGTACGGGTAGGGTCGGTACTCGCGGTGGGAGCCTGGGGGCGCCTGGATCTCGCCGGATCTCACCTTCACGTTGAAATCATCGATGTGGCGCACCCGGCTGGCCTGCATGTCCTGGTAGCGCTGTTCCATCTCCTCCACCAGCCACGCCAGCGCCGCGGCCGCCTTCTTCGGCTGCGTGATGATCGGTGTGATCAGGTGCGGGATGCCCTCGTAAGGGGTGAGCTCCACCATCTTCGGGTCGATGAGGATCATCCGGACCTCCTCGGGGGTGGCCCGGGCCAGCAGCGAAACAAGCATCGAGTTCACGAAGCTCGACTTGCCTGAGCCGGTCGAGCCGGCCACGAGCAGGTGCGGCATCTTGGCTAGGTTCGCGGTGACGAAATGGCCCTCGATGTCCTTGCCCAGCCCGATCACCATGGGGTGCTGCTCACGGCTGGACGCCGACGAGCGCAGCACATCACCCAGCCGCACCATTTCCCGGTCACTGTTGGGAACCTCGATACCGACTGCGGACTTGCCTGGAATCGGGGCCAGTAACCGCAGGTTGTCGGTGGCTACCGCGTAGGCGATGTTGCGGGTCAGTTGAGTGATCTTCTCGACCTTGACCCCGGGCCCGACCTCGACCTCGTAACGGGTAACGGTCGGACCTCGGGTGAACCCGGTGACCTGAGCATCCACTGAGAACTGGTCAAGCACCCCGCTGATGGCCTCGATCATCGCGTCGTTGGCCTTGCTGCGGGCTTTGGGCGGATCGCCTTTGAGCAGCAGGTTGGGCGGGGGCAGCCGGTAATCACCCTCGATCACCCGGTGGCTGGGTGGCTGTGAGCTGGGTTTGCTGTCGACCGGCCCCTCAGCGGGCTTGGTTGCCGCCGCGGGTTGGACCGGCGGCTCGGCGGGGGCGTCTTCCTCGGCGAAGGCCTTCGCC
>JALZDU010000118.1 GCA_030862405.1 Actinomycetota bacterium
CCGGCCGCGCGTCGGCACCGTCGGACGCCCACACCGGTGGCGTCACGAAGCGCAGGTCGAACGGCCGGGGCATCCGCGCGAAGGCGGGGACGCCGCCACCTGCCCGATCCGCCCACGTCGCCAGGTCGTCGAGCTGCTCCGGCGCCGGAACCGCAGGCATCTCGTCGGCGTGCTCGAGGCCCTGCTCGTCGACCTGGAACGACGCGGACAGTGAGAAGATCGCCTTGCCGTGCTGGATCGCCACCACCCGGCGGGTGGTGAAGGAACGCCCGGCGCGGATGCCGGTGCACCCGGATCAGGTTGGTGGAACCCACGGTGGCCGGGTACGGACCCTTGGGTACCTACGGTGATGCGCGACGGAAGGCCCGGGTCGCCACGAAGACGGCGACCATCGTGAGCGCGGCGCTGGCGGTAAGCGCGGCGAGGACTTCATCGCCGGCCGGTAGAGCGAGTGTGAGCTTACGGGAAGCCTCTACCGCGTAGGTCATCGGGTTGATTGTAGTCACCACCCGCAGCCACACCGGCAGGCTCTCGGTGGGCGCAAACGCTCCGGAGGCGAACATCAGCGGGAAGAATACGAAGAAGCCGACGGTCTGTATGTTCTCAGCACTTCGCAGCCACGCCCCGAGGGCCAGAAAGATCCAGATCAGCGACCAGGTTACGGTCAGGGCGAGTAACAGCGATCCCAGCACTCCGGCCATTCCGCCGGCCGGGGAGAAGTTGAATAGCGGCACTGCGGCAATCGCCATGAGAACCAGTTGGGCTGCGGGGCGTGCGAGATCGGAGATGCTGCGGGCGAGCAGCACCGCGCTTGTCCGAGTCGGCAGCGATCGGAACCGAGCTAGGACGCCGTTTTCCATGTCCGCCACCAGCCCGACACCGGACTGCGGCGCTGAGCCGATTCCGGTGATAATCAAAATCGCTGGCAGTAGATAGTTGATGTAGCTCAAGCCCGCGGAAGTGTCAGCAAAGCCCATCATCCCGTTGAACATGCCGCTGAAGACTTGGCTGAACAGCAACAGCATGACCAGCGGCTGCAACAGGCTGAGGATGATCCGTTTGCGATCGAGAACGAGCACTTGGAGTGATCTTTTCGATAGCAGGAGAACCTGGATCCCATAGCTGGCACCATTCCAGTTTCCGGCACGGATGGGCTTGCCGATACCCGCCATATTGACCGTTTTGATCATCAAAGTGTCCTGGAGGAGGATTGGACCGTCGTGGCGACGGAGCTTTTGGCCAAGGTCACATATACGTCGTCCAAACTCGGCTCGTTAAACGACAATTCGGCGGCTTGCACGCCCACCCGGTCCAGGGCTCGGACAACGGTGGCGAGACCGGTGGAGGAGGCGACGGGTGTGCTCACCGCACGCCGGGATTCGTCGTGGACCGGATACAAGCCAGCGCATTCCAGCGAATCCATGGCGAGGGGTGCGTCCTCGGCGGCGGTCAAGGTCACGTGCACGGTGGGCAGCCCGACCTTGGCCTTCAGCTCGGCGGCGGTTCCGGCGGCCACTACCACTCCGCGGGACAGCACGGTGATGGAATTGGCCAGCCTGTCGGCTTCCTCGAGGTGTTGGGTGGTGAGCAGTACCGTCGTGCTGTCGCTGACAAGTCCCTCAATGATCTTCCACACCTCGATCCGACTTGCGGGATCGAGGCCGGTCGTAGGTTCGTCGAGAAAGATCACGTCGGGCTGTCCGACAAGGCTCGCGGCGAGATCGAGCCGGCGACGCATACCACCTGAGTAAGTCTTCGCCGATCGCCCTGTTGCTCCGGTGAGGTCCAGCAGCTCCATCAGCTGGTTCGCCTTCTCCTTGGCCTCGCGCTTGCGCGCGCCGAGCAGTCGTGCTACCAACACGAGGTTGTCGGTGCCGGTCAACTGCTCGTCGACGGCGGTGAACTGGCCGGCCACGCCGATCCGAGCACGCACCTGATGGGCTTGATGCACCACGTCGAATCCCGCCACTGTGGCTTTACCGGAGTGGGGCGGCAGCACTGTGGTCAGCACGTTGATCAGCGTCGTCTTGCCAGCACCGTTGTGGCCGAGCAGTCCGAGCACACTTCCCTTCGGCACGTGGACATTGACGTCGTCCAGCGCGGTAACGTCCCCGAATTTCCTGCTGATACCGATGGCCTCTATCATCAATTCGGTCATGGTTGATCCATTCCTCGCGAAGCGATTACCGGCGGGAGGGCACGGTCATGGTGGGATGGAAGAACTGGATATCGTCGCTCTCGCCGACAGCTTTGCCGTCCACTGCCACCCAGGCGTGGGCTTGGAAGGGCTGGGTGCGGACTCCGGTGCGCCACTCCGGCCAACAGCCGTGCATTCGGCACAGCAACGCGGTGGCGATGGACCGTTGTAAGCACCACCGCCCCGTGCACCGCATGCTGACTGCCACCACAGCGTTGCGGGCGCGCAGGGCCTCTATCTCGCCGGCCGACCGAGCCCCGCATCGAGCCAACTCCAGTACCCATCGAAGGTGCTCCGGCGATAGACGTGCGAGTATTCGGGCCACACCCGCAGCGCACAGCGCGGCCGGGCGAAGATGCCATCGCGGGGCAACGGACGTCTCGGTGGTCACTTGTCCGCTCATGAGAGCGTCAATTTCGCGGTTCGCAGTGCGTCGAGTAGGGTCTCGACATCCCGTCCGGCCTGTTCGCTTGCGGCGGGGTAACGATCACGCAAATCTGCTACGACCGACTCAAGAGTCTTTCCGTCGATGAGGGATCGCAGTACTAATGCACCAGTGCCATTCATTTGCCAATAGCGGCCGGTGCGCTCATCAAGCAACACCACGCCGTGCTCGGTCCTGGTGGTGGTCACGTGTGGGGCGAGGGAGAAGGTCATCATGTTCCTCAAGGTGGGTGCGGGTGTGGTTGCCTTGCTGGTCACCCTGATGTCGGCAGCGAGCGGAGCCACCCTTCGCAGGCCAGCGTCGCGTCGAGGGGCACCAGGGACCTGGTAGTGGGATGCAGATCCCGGAAGAGTGTGCGGAGGGCATCGGCATCCACCAGTCCCATCTGCACGAGTAACGAGTTGTCCCACAATTCCAGCAGCTCTCGCCGGTGTTGGCGCATCCCGGCGTACAGTTCTGCGCTGGCGTCTCCTTTGGTCTTTCGACCGAGGAGGCTATCGGGGGCGATGCCGCGCATGGTAGCGGCCAGCACGGGTTTGAACCGGCCGACCGCCATTCGGTCTTCCAAACGGATGGACAGCGCCGCCTCAAGCACTCGATCATCCAGGAATGGGGCCTGCAACGACACGCCGAATTGTGAGGTGATCCGCGAATTTCGGCGCATGGCCCAGCCATTTATTTGCGTTAACCGTATCATTTCGTGCTGCACCGGTAGTGGGGAGAGTGGCTGGCAGTCCTCCTCTGCCGTTTCCAGAAGCAGCCGACGTGCCGTCCCGACTGCATCTGAGGTGGCCCACGACGGCATCTTCGGAGCGATCTCCCAGTCAACTTCGGTGCCCCAGGCCCGCGCGGTGGTGAGCCGTTGCGCGGAGGAGGCCAACCAGCGAGGGTAGGACGCGCTGCTCAAGAGCGTGCGAAGCGTGCTTACCAGCGTCCAGCGGCGCAGCGCTTTGGTGGCCCGGACATGCCTGACGGCCTTGAAAGCGTTCTGACGTACGAGTGCGTGCAGGCACATCAGGCTCGGGTGGAACAGCTCGTCCCCACCGATGCCCTGCAAGTGCCGGGTGGAGCCGAAGCCGGAAACCAGCTGTGCCAGGTGTTCGGTCTGTGCACGGCTGCGGACGAAGGGGAGGGGACCTTCAACGTCCGCCTCCGCGACCGCTAATCCTGCATACCACTTTGGCGCAGTGCCGCGTGGGACCACCACATGCTGGACCGTCGGCAATTCTGCTTTGCATTGGTCGGCCCAGGCTCTGTCGTCATTCGAAGGATCCAATGCCTCGTAATGGACGGTCGTCAGCCGGCCCGCGCTGCGGGCGGCGAGAAAGCACAGGGTCGTTGAATCCATACCGCCGGAGAGGTCCGCGCTCATGATGCCGCCCCGCGAGGTGCGCGCATCGACTGCAGCGGCCAACGCCTCCCGCAGTACCTCTGCCCCTGAGGCCAGTGAAATCCTGGGGTCGGGTGGCGTCCACCACTGCATCGTACGTCCCGTCCCGTCAGGGCAAATCTGCAGATAATGCCCCAAAGGCAGGGACTCGACCCCCCGCCATAGGCATTTTCCGCTCAGCGGCCACGGCGCCCCGAAAGGTGATAATAGCTGCAGTGCCATCAGTCCCTCGTCGACACCGCTCCCGGTCAACGCGGCCAGGGCCTGCGGTCGATCAGCCGCCACGGTCACTCCGGCCACAGAGCCGTAGAAAATCTGACGCCCTGTCGATAGGCTGCCCTGAGCCCGCACTCGCCCGTCGATTGATGAGATCAGGTGAAAGCACCCAGGTAGTGTCCAGGCCAGCGCATCCAGGTCGCGGCTCGTGCGCACACTGCGGAATTGGGCGGTTAACGCGACAGCGTTCACCGTGGTGCAGCCCAAGATCGCTACCTTGTTCTCTCCCACTGACGCCGCTACGAAATCTTCGTCAGACCAGCGGCCCACGATCCACGGCCGACCGGAATGGTGCGGCACGATCGTTACTTGTTCTGGGCCCGACAGAAGCGCTGCAACCGCAGTGCCTGCCGGGTGATCTGGAAGTACCATGAAATCCATCTCAAGCTCTTCCCTGCCAGGCCTTCTGTGTGTCGGTCTTCTACGAGGGAGCGATCGGCGCAGAATCCATT
>JALZDU010000296.1 GCA_030862405.1 Actinomycetota bacterium
GCTGCCTTGGCCTCCTGCTCGTCGATCTTAGACAGCGCAAAACCGACGTGAATCAGAATCCAGTCGCCGGGAACAGGCGGGTCATCAGTCAGCAGGCCAATATTGATCGCACGCTTGCCCCCGCTGACGGAGACCTGGGCCAGATCGGGCTGGTCAGGCAGGATCTCGATCACTTCGCCCGGGATGCCGAGGCACATGGGCTATTACCTCCGTGGTGGGATGAAATCACATATCACTGATTTGCTTATAGCGTGCCACATCCTTGGACACCTGTACCGCTACACTAGCCAGGCCGATCACTGATCCCCAGAATACCAGTCGACGCAGCAGACTGAACATCGCTTGCACTTCCTTCCTTGTCAGTGAGCAGATCCAAAACCACTTCCACCGCCCTGTCGACGGCTGCGGTGACGGTCGTGGACAGCCCGATACCTTCCTCGGTGTTGGCCGGCTCACAACCGACCAGTAGAGTCCGCCCCGCCCTGCCGCCGAGGTTTTCCAGCAGCGCGAGTACCGCGTCGGGAGTCATCCCGTGCGCGTCGACAGCTGACGGCTCGATGTCTGGCACGTCACCGTGCCCGATCTCGAGCACATAAATGGTTCCCGGTTTCCCACCGCGAGAGACAGCGTCGAGCAGGATCGTGGTGTCTGGGACCATGTCCATGAGGTCGTAGGCCAGATGCATCCCACGAATCCCGTAATCGATGACGCGCACGCCCTCGGGCAGCGTCTCGGCGGTGAGCCGGCGCGCCAGCTCGACGCCGAACGCATCATCACCAAGGAAGATGTTGCCGATTCCGGCCACCATCGTGGTCATGACTGTGGTCCTGACTGGGATCCGTGCTGTGCTGCCAGCGGCGCGAGCTCCTCGGGGGCGAAGTAACGGAACCGGCCGTGCAAGGCCGAGATCTCGGCGCCCGGGTCATCGTCGATGGTGACCGCGACATGAGTATTGCCATCGACGTCGAGCAACACCGCGGCGACGGTGGCAGTGTGCCCAGCAAGGAACATGTCCTGTGCGTCGGTTCGGCGAAACCCCGGGTTGAGCACCACCCGGCTGCCCTTGGCTACCTCGACTCCGGCAATGACCACGCTGTCGGTGTCCGGGTCCACTGAGGCGTCCGCAGCAGGATCCCACCACGGCGTGCCTGGGGTGGTGATCGTCTCGATCGAGTCCGGATCCTTTCGGGTACCCGGGGTCTCGCCGAGGTAGCGGATGGCGCCGTGCAGCTTGTCCAGCATCTCCGGAGGCATCGAGTCGACCCGATCCATCAGCTTGCGGACCCGCTCGTCAGTGGCCCGCGCCTCGGCCTTCTCCTCATCGGTGAGCGTCATCGTGCGGAGGGTAAGAATCTCGTCGATCTCGGTGCCATCGAAAAGATCACCTGGACTCTCCGGCGCAATCGTCGGGTAGTCGTAGAGGATGATCGGCGAGACCAGGATCACGTCGCGGCGCCCGGCTTCGCCAATCATCACCGGCCAAGTGCGTTCGTTGCGGCAGGCCTCGACGGCAGGTTTGGCCCAGTGCGGTGGATCGATCAAGGAGATGAATTCACCGTTGGTGACCGCGAGCACCGTGTGTGCTGCGATCAAAGAATGCCGCAACGCCAGGTGTCGACCGGCCTCTGAATCAACCCACTGCGCGGTGTTGACCACCTCGATGGTGAGCTGTAGCACGCCATACGGACCCTCCAGCCGCCGCGCAGACAACCGGACTTCGCCCGTGAGGGGCCAGCGCTGCCGGGTAACGCCATCCGTGGTGTCGGTGCCACCGGGGACGGTCACCGCAATCACCTGCTCGGTGTCCAGGAGCTCCGAAACCGGCAGCACCGAGTCGATCTCGTGTTCCACTGCCTCGTCGAACTCGGGCACCGGCCCATCCCCGCCGCTGCGATGCTGCAACTGCAGGAACCGCAACCGGATATGCAATACCGGGTCAATCCCAGGCTCCAGCAGGCACTCGCTGTGCGAGGTGGCGTGCTCACCGTGCCCGGCGGCGGCATAGGCCGGGGGCATCAGCACTCCCCACTGCCAGCGGACCTGGTTCTTGCGTGATGACGCCCGGTAGGGATACAGCAGGTAACCCTCGTAGAGGACGGCGTCGGCAACTTGCCGGGCGATATCCATCGGGGCCGTCATGATCCCCCTTCCACCGCGCGCTCCCGGGCCGCATCCAGCACAGTCATGACGGCGTCGTCCCACGTGGGCAGGGCATGGGCGGTTCGAAACTCCGCGAGCGCGTCAATCGTGTCACGGCGCAGCCGCAGCCACCCACTGTTGGGAAAGTGTATATCCATCATCTCGCGCCACACCGCTACCGGCATCCGGTAGTGGGTCTCGGCGTGCCAGGGGATCTGCTCAACCCACATCCCCTTCTGGGCGTCACCAAATATGGTTCCGCTGAACAGGAGAATAAACGGGATTTCCCCGTCCTCCAGCGCGTGGAAATATTTACCTGCAGTGACCTCCATGTCGTAGCTGCACGGCACGACCACATCAACCTCGATGCTGTCGGTGAAGCTGGCGACGACAGTCGAGGTGTTGGCGAACTGGAATGGTTTGAGCGTGTCGCCCCAGCGTCCGCGTTCGCCGAACAGCTCGTTCAACCGCTGGCCCTCCTGCTCGCCGTACCCACGGCGAGCAGGTTCGATCCTGATCTGGCAACGCAGCGCGATGGCTCGGACTTGCTGCCCGGGCGCCGCGTCGATCCGCAGCCGGAACAGCAGCGTCGGTGTCATGGCATAGCGCTCGTACTGCACATCAAGGCAGGTGAAAGACAGCTCAGTCACTGGCGACCGCCACGTGCTCGCTGCGCTCCCGCAGACCGGCGAAGAACTGGTGGATCGCCGCCCAGGCTTCCTCCCCGCCGTCAAAGCCCTGCCAGTGCATGCGGACCAGACCCACCAGCTGATAGCAGGCATCGATCGGGACCGCGAAGCACTCGAACCCGCTGTCTGACTTGTG
>JALZDU010000298.1 GCA_030862405.1 Actinomycetota bacterium
GGCCGTCCCCGTCTGATCGAGGAGCCGGAGGTCGAGCTGGCGCTGGTCTAGTGGTTAGGCGGTCGTGCCCTGCTCATGGGACTGCGTGCAGGTCGCATTCTCGGACGTTCGCGTTGAGCTGCTTACGGTGGCATCATGCTCACATGACAACCGCTGAGTTGCCTCGCGCCGAGGTGAACGGACATTCCGTGGCCTACCGGTACGCTGGGGATGGGCCTCCGTTGGTACTGCTGCACGGATTCCTCTGTGATTCCCGGTGCTGGAGACGTCAACTGGCGGATCTCTCGGATCAGTTTAGGGTCGTAGCGTGGGATGCGCCGGGCGCGGGGTCGTCTTCCGACCCGCCGGATCCGTTCTCGATCACGGACAGGGCACAGTCTCTCGCGCAGTTCCTCAACGTCGTCGGCATCGAACGGGCGCAAGTCCTCGGGCTGTCGTGGGGCGGCATTCTCGCGCAGGAGTTCTATCGCCTGTACCCAGCGCGCGTCCTGGCGCTCATCCTCTGCGATACCTACGCTGGCTGGAAGGGATCGCTTCCTGAATCGGCATGCAAGAAGCGACTTGAGAGGTGTTTCCTGGAGTCTTCGCTGCCTCCAGAGGACTTCGTGCCCCGGTGGGTACCTGAGTTCTTCACTGAAGGTGCCTCGCACGATCTCAAAGCAGAGATGTCGGCAGTGGTCTCCGACTTCCACCCGCTCGGCTTCCGCCTGATGGCTAAGTCTTCGGCTGATACGGACACGACTGAGCTGCTGCCGAACATCGGGGTGCCGACGCTGCTTCTGTGGGGCGATGATGATCGGCGCAGCCCGATGAACATTGCGGAGCAGCTTCGCGATGCCATCCCCAACGCCGAGCTAGCAGTCATCGCAAAGGCTGGACACGTCAGCAACATGGAGCAACCCGAGGAGTTCAACGCGCAAGTTCGCCGTTTCTGTCTGGCGAATCTTACGGCCTGACTCGGCGCATCCACCCAAAGCCAATTCACCCAAGTGCCTGGAAGGGAACTTCTCCGAAGTCCGTATTCGAGATTCTCGAATAGGATCGGGAAATAGCCGCCCTCGAGGACTGATCGGTTATCGCCAACTTACTACCCCGGCCACGAAATGTAGGGACGCTGCATAAGTTGCGGCATCTCGGATGGGACGCAGGCGGCCCCAACACCCTCATCAACTTTCCAAATGCAACGCACTCGTGAGCTTCGGTTCTCAGTCACGCTGGGAGGAGAGTCGGAGGTGGAGTTGGCGCTTGTCTAGAGCTATTACGCCACCTGCCCTGCTCTCCGAGCTTTCCGGAAGGCCCTTTCTGGGAAGTTCGCTCCCCGTTCGCCATAGAATTGCCGAAAGATACGCAATAAAGATGATGCGCCGGCCTCCTCCACTCCGGTATGCTGCTCTCATTGCCAACGACGAGCAGACCTTTAGGGGACCTACAGTAGGAGGAGGTTGGCCATGCGCATCGTGGTCGTGGGTGCCGGCGGCACGGGCGGCTACTTCGGTGGGCTACTGGCTCAAGCCGGGCAAAACGTCACCTTCATCGCTCGCGGCGCGCAGTTGGAAGCGCTGAGTACGCGGGGTCTCACCTTAGAGTCAAGACTGGCCGGAACGTTCACGGTACCCGTGCAGGCCACCGACGACCCGAACGAGGTCGGTCCTGTCGATCTGATCCTCTTCTGCGTCAAGACCTATGACACCGACACTGCGGCAGAGAGTGTTCGCCCGCTGATTCGCCCAGACACCATGCTACTCTCGCTTCAGAACGGCATCGACAACGAAGAGCGCATCGCTCAAGTAGCGGGGCATACATCGGGGATCGGCGCAGTAGCCCACGTTTCTTCGGCGATCAAGGCGCCGGGGGTCGTCACGCAAACGGCCGGACCCGGGAAGATCATACTCGGCGAACTGTCCGGGGGCGCGAGTGCACGCACCGAGTGGCTGCGCGATGTGCTGCAAAGAGCCGGGATCACGGCGGAGGTTCACCCCGATATTCGGGTCGTCCTGTGGCAGAAGTTCCTCTTTATCTGCGCTTTCAGCGGCGTCACGGCTGTTACCCGGCTGCCCATCGGGACCATCTTGGCCGATCCGATGACCCATGGACTATTCCGTGGAACGTCGGAAGAGGCGGAGGCGGTCGCGCGCACCAGCGGGATCGACTTACCCGCAGATTGCGTCGAGCAAGCGTTGACCACCGCTGCCGCTGTCGAGCCTTGGGGGCGTGGCTCGCTCTACCACGACCTCGCCGGTGGGCGTCGTTTGGAGCTAGAGAGCTTGAACGGCGAGGTGGTGCGACGTGGGCGCAAGCACGGAATCGAGACGCCACTTAACTTCGCTATCTACGCCGCGCTGCGGCCGTACGTCGA
>JALZDU010000315.1 GCA_030862405.1 Actinomycetota bacterium
TCATCGCAGTGGGTCTCGTCGGCGTTTCCGCCGCCGTGCCGGCGGCCGGTGCCGCCCCCAGCGGCCAGCGCGCCGCCACGGCGGTCGTTGCCACCCCGTACACCAACGGCACGGGATACAACTTCCCGACGCCCAAAGGCATGGGGTACAACTAGGGGCATTCGTCCCGCCACCTCGCCCTGCCACGTCCTCGCGGCATGTCGTCCGGGCCGGTCGTCGAAACCCTGCGGTCGCAGCCGGCACCGTCTCCCGGCTGCGGCCGCTTGCCGTGCGCGCCGGGCGAATTGGCAACCTCGTGAACCTCGCCGTTCCTTTCAACGTAACATTACCCGAAGTGCGGACCCTATTTACGGAACTCATTTGGCTTTGTGCGTTGTCTGATTGCAGTCGCCGTGAGTGGTTTGCTGTCTGGAGGCTCGGACTGCCTGAGCGAGTTCGTCAAAGGCAGTCGCGACACGGAGCGTCGGTGGAACATCGGCGACCCGTCACCCAACGCACTCTAGTGCCGCATGGCGGGGGCCGCTCTTGTGCCTGCCTCGGTCGCGGTCTCCGGCCTCCCCCCTCGGGGACGGCAGGTACCGCATTGTCGTGCCCGCCGAGGCGGTGGCCGAGGACCGCCCGGCCCCGCCGACCCTCGAGGAGATCAGGCAGCCATCCGGCTCTCGGCGACGGCCGGTGCGGTGTTGCTGGAGATCTCTGACGACGGCACCGGCTTCGACCCGGCCGTCACGCCGAGCGGGCTCGCCAGGTGGGTTATGGGCTGCCCGGCATGCAGCAGCGCGCCGAGCTGCTGGGTGGTCAGCTCACTGCGGACAGCTCACCCGGCCGCGGAACCGTCGTGCGGCTGCGCATCCCCATTTCACCGGAGCACCGCGGTATGCGTTCATCGCGCATGTTGACCGCTCGCCGCATCCGGATTCTTTGAGGGCTCGTGACCGCTGGGCGCCAAATCGTCCGAGGTGGTCGCGAGGGGCGCTGGTCGTGGTTACACCGGCGTAAACGGACTCAACGCGCTACTTGCCACGCTGTCCACGCACTGTCCGCACCGATGATCGCGGCACGGAACGTCCCACGAGCGCACCCTGCGCATCGTCACCGTCAGCCGCTTTGATCGGTGTCCTCGTCCAACTGGCGCACACGCGTTTGGTAGTCAGCGGTGACTGTCTCTTCCGCTGGCTCGTGGTAATCAGCTTGCTTGGGGGGTGGCTTGTCGGCTGAAGGCTTGACATCCACTTCGGCGTCCTGCTGTGTGGCTTCAGGATCAGTCATCACCAACTCCTTAACCGATGTTCGGCAGTTGCCACTCTGTACCACTCACGGATGATCATAAAACATGGAGGCCTACAGGGTCGGGCTGAAGCGTCCCGGGACCTTCGCACTATCATTCGCTGGTGTTACCAGCGAGTCGTTGAGCCACTCCAGCGTCGTCCGGACTCTTGGCAGCGGTACGGCCGTCGGGAACGAGATACCATGGATTACCGGTGTGCTATGTCGTCGCCGTTCCGCTGGCCCGGGTGGGGTTGTTGCGGGTGTGGTCGCCAATAGAGGACGTCACTGTGCTGTCGGATCCTGGATGCTCCGGGGTCAGGCACAGCGCTCCGGCACCGTCCAGAGCGGATCCCGGAATTCTCGACGATGACTCACCGCAGCATCGGGGGATTCCGTGACATAAAGCTCGCCGGGCGTCACCGCGTCCAGCCGCACGCCCGGGCCCGAGGGAGGCTCGAACCAGGCGTTGCTGTAGATGGTGATCTTCGCAGCGGACGTGAAGAGCGCCCCGGTATGGGCTGCAACGGCAGCCTCGAGTCGCGCGGTGCAGGGCGTGGGTGGTGCCTGTAGTAGATAATCTGCCCGGTGTAGGCGGGTTCGTCGAGGATCTCCGCGGTGAGTGGCGCCGTGCTGTCCCTGTTGCACTCGCACGCGCTGCAGTTCGCGGGCGCGCTCGTGCCACTTGCCCAGCGGGCAAGAGTGGAGCCAGTAACCGCGGGCAGCGCCAGGGCGTCCGCACCGCCATGCCGCGTGAGCAACCAGTGGTGACGGCGAGTTTGCGAGTATCGCGGGCAATCTGCGCCTCGGGAGTTGAACATGATCACGTCGCTGGAACGCGGGCGGTATGACTGGCCGTGGCGGGCGACCCATACCTTCCCATCCCCGATCTTGCCGGTTCGGGCAGGGAGCCTACGTGGCGAGAAGCGTGCGTGCCCGGTGTCGTTCGCGTGCTCCACAAGCTGACCCTCTTTGCATTGATCAGCCCGCGAGTATGAACGACAGAAAGAATCCCGCAGCGGTAGCGAACGCGTTGAGCGGCCGGCCGTGCTCGAACGCCTCGGGCATGAGCGTGTCGGCGAGCGAGGCCAGCACCGCTCCACCCGCGAACGCGAGCGCCACCGCCAGGACATGCTCGCTCAACCCGCTCGCCGCGCCCCGGCCCAGCACGACCGCCGCGGCCAACAGCACCGCACAAGCAACCCAGGTCAACACAACAGTGCGCGAGCGCAACCCCGACTCGCGCATCGCTACGGCACCCACCAGTGACTCCGGCAGGTTGGAGAAGAAGATCGCCACTAGCAGGGATAGTGACGCGCCGCTAACTAGCGATACTCCAAGCGCGAGGTTCTCCGGCACTCCGTCCAGCGTCACTGCTGCCAGCAGCGCCAGACCCACCCCGCTACGGGCGCCGGAGGCAACGACCTCGCGCTGCTCCGGCCCGGGCTTGCCGCTGACGTAGCGGTCCAGGGCCGTGTCGACGGCAACGAACGTCGCGGCTCCCGCGAGCAGCCCGAGCCCGGCGCGCACCGCACCGCCCATTATGAATGCTTCCTCGAACAGCTCAAACGCCAGCGCCGAGATGAGTGCGCCGCTGGCAAACGCCAGCAGCACTCCCGTCATTTGCTTTGGCGGGCTCCACTGCGCGCCGAAGAGGGCACCGATCACCAGAGCGCTGGACGCGGCGAGCCCAAACAACACGGCGGTGAGCACGGCGGCATCATCCTCCCGTCGAGTATCGGCCCCTGGGCCTCGCTTCCGCACCACCGCGCACGGGATCCGAGCCGCCGCGCGTACAACCGCGAATCACTGTTTGCGTTGAGAACCGGAGTCTACCGCTGAGTGAGATAGGGTAACTGACCGCAACCTACAGCCTTGGTACCGAAGCGGGCGCCGGCCCGTGCATCTGTCGACGCTGACCGCGCCGCTCCGCGGCCATATGCAGCCCCCTCAAACAATGACGCGGCGACGGTCATGAGTTGGCCCGGGGCCGTAATGTAATAACCAAATCGTCCTGATTGAAACTGGACATCGTCGGCGACATGACCGCCAACGTCGGCCTTCAGCACTTCGACGGGCTGATGATCACAGCGCACTGGGCAGGAGGGCCATCAGCTGCGCATAGTCATTTAGAGTGAGCCACACGGCTGCGGCGCCCTCTTCTGCCGCTGACCGTGCGTGGGTGCTGGCGCAGGCCATGTCCTAACGGCCCCGTAAGCGGATCGGCCTTTAGGAATGATGAGTTGCTTTCCACGCGTCAGCGGCCCGGAGTTCGGGACGTGCGGCTCAGGATGAGGACGGGTGCACGAGCCGGATGTCCTCGCTCAGCTGAATCGCTCGGTCGTCGGAAGTTGAGGGACGACGAAGTCATAGTCCTGCTCGTGCTGTGGCCGTTGGTCAGCAGGTGCTGTGGCGCGGCGTGCGTGGGCCGACGATTTGGCGGGCACCCTGGTTGTCGTCTCCGTCCGTCTCCGGAGGGGCTGATCGCCTTGCTCGACATGGACCCGTTGCACCCCGGCGGTGCGGTGTGCCTGCCGTTGCTCTCGCCGGCTCGGACGGGCCCGGCGCGAGTGGTGCTGGCTTCACCCCCACCTTCCCCATAGTTCCACCCACCGACCTCGCCCGAGGAGTCGCAGTGACCGATTGCCACACCAAGCCCAAGAAGCTGAAGAAACAGGTCTATGAGGCTGAGCTCGCCCGGCTGCAGCTGGAGCTGGTCAAGCTGCAGTACTGGGTTAAGGAGAAGGGGCTGCGCGTCGTCGCGCTGTTCGAAGGACGCGACGCCGCCGGCAAGGGCGGAACGATCCAGCGGATCGTGGAGCCCCTCAACCCGCGCGGCGCGACGGTCGTCGCGCTGGGCACGCCGACCGAACGCGAGAAGACTCAGTGGTACTTCCAGCGCTACGTCGCGCATCTTCCCGCCGCCGGGGAGATGGTCTTTTTCGATCGGAGTTGGTACAACCGTGCCGGTGTCGAGTGGGTCATGGGGTTTTGCACCGAGGCCCAGTACCAGGAGTTCCTGCGCGCCTGCCCCGAATTCGAGCGGATGCTCGTCCGCTCGGGGATCATCCTACGGAAGTACTGGTTCTCGGTTAGCGACGAGGAACAGGAGCGGCGCTTCCAGCAGCGCTCGGCGGACCCGACCAAGCGCTGGAAGCTTAGCCCGATGGACATCAAGTCGCGCGAGCTGTGGGTCGAGTACTCCAAGGCCAAGGATGTGATGTTCGCCCACACCCACACGCCCGAGGCGCCCTGGAACACCATCGAGTCCGACGACAAGAAGCGGGCGCGCCTGAACTGCATCGCTCACCTGCTTGGCTCCATCGAGTACGACGACGTCCTGCCCGGGCCGATCGAGCTGGGCGAGCGTGCCAGCGGAGCCAGTTACGACCGGCCTCCCAAGGACGAGTCGACTCTCGTCCCCCAGAGGTACTGACGCCTTGAGCCAGGCAGGCCCACCGACATCCTCGTCGGGCTGATCGCGACGAGGCTTCCAGATGATCTGCGTGCCCGCATGCCGATCAGTCTCGGCGATCCTGTGTACCAGGATCCGGTGTCGCGTCACCTCATTCCGGTCGCCCGACCACACGGCACATCGCCGATTGCGTCCAGCGCCAGCGTGTCGATTGTCGCGTCCGAGTGCGCCCACACCCGTTGGTACAGCTCAACGATCTGGTCGCGCCCATTTATCGGCGGTCGCCCACATGCCCGGGTTCGGTTCGGCGTCGTCCTCGAACCAGGGCAGCGGCTCCTCGAAAGGTGTCGCCGAGGTATCCCAGCTCAGCGGCTGGCCACGTGCTTGACGGGCCCAACAGGTTGGGTCGGCTCTGGGCGCACGTAAACACCGCAACGTCCTCATTTGCCGCAAGTCGCGCTGTCACGCCGATGAGCGGGCATTCGCGATGTCGCTTGTCTGGGCAGGGCAGACTGGGAACGTGACTGATGTAGTGGGTTCTAATCCGCAGTACGACGTGTTCGCCGACGAATTCTTAGACCATGCGCACGACGGCTTCTACAACGCTCACTACGACCGGCCGGCCTGTTTGGAACTGCTCGGTGAGGTGGCTGGGCGCAGCGTTCTGGACGTGGCATGCGGTCCGGGCCTGTATGCCGAGGAGCTGGTGGCGCGCGGCGCCCGAGTGATCGGGCTAGACCAGGGTCCTCGCATGGTTGAACTGTGTAGGCAACGTGTTCCCTCGGGTGAGTTCCGCGTTCACGATCTTGCCGACCCGCTCGACTGGTTGCCGGATGATTCGGTGGACCTCGTGCTGTTCGCGCTCGCGCTGGAGTATGTCGACGACAGGACATCGACGTTACGGGAGCTGCGCCGGGTGCTGCGGCCGGATGGGGCGCTCGTGCTGTCGCGGCAGCATCCCACCGGTGATTGGCTGCGGCACGGCGGCAGCTACTTCGACGTACGGGTGATCGAGGAGGTGTGGAGCAAGGGTTGGCGGGTCCGGTACTGGCTGGTGCCACTGGAACGCACGTGCGAAGAGCTACATGAGGCGGGCTTTCTCATCGAGCGGCTGCTCGAGCCGCGGCCGAAGACCGAAGCGGCCGACATTGACCGAGCCCGCTATGAGCGCCTGTTGCGCGAGCCGACGGGATTCCTCGCTATAAGGGCATTGCCAGACCCCCGACGATGATCCTTGCTTCCAACCTCCTAATCTGCCGCGAGTCCCGCTGTCATGCCGATGAGCGCACCGCATGGTCATCCGTGCGCATGTGGGGTGGATCGGGAGTGAACTCGGACACTCGCAAAGCACACAGTTCAGCGGTGCTTGGCCACGGTCAATAACACGACCGCGTCTTCGGTGGCCTCAAGCCCGTGCACGGCCGCAGGGACGAGCAGTAGGTCGCCCTGCCGGCCATCCCAGGCATCGTTTCCACTGTGCAGACGAACTCTGCCGCGCAGCACGTGCACGGTGGCTTCTCCCGGATTTTCGTGGTCGCCCAATGCGTGACCGGCCAGCAGAGCAATCACTGTTTGGCGCAGCACGTGCTCGTGTCCACCGAACACCGTCCGCGCGCTGCGACCGCTCGAGGCTTGGCGGGCCGCCTGCAGTTCCTCGCGGGCCAGGGCGTCAAGGGAAAGCTTCTGCATGGTGCGACCGTAGCCTCCGCCCATCTGTTGCATCCTGACCCGCCGAGACCTCGTGCGTGGTAGTGGCGCCATCTAGGCAGCACACGCCGCCCTCAGGGGTGCCTCCGGCCGCTGGTGCATCAATATCTGACGACGCGTTGTCGCGCCCTGCCCAAGCTCGTCATCCATCCACGCAACACGTCCGTGACGGTCAGAGGTGGTCGGCCTCCATCGCCGGCCTCAGCACGACGCGTAGTCCGGTTTCCGTGGCAGGACGCTGGCAGAATGCCATGGTGAATCATATCGATGTCCGCGAAGACGTCCGCGCGGCACTCGCCGATGATCGTCCGGTTGTGGCGCTGGAGTCGAGCGTGATCGCCCACGGATTGCCTTCTCCGGCAAACCTTCGCGTAGCTCATTCCCTCGAGGACGCCGTGCGGGCCGCCGGAGCGACGCCAGCAACTGTTGGGGTGATCCGGGGACGGGTGCGGGTGGGCTTGGAGCCTGAAGAGATTGAGCGCCTCGGCGGAGCGGGAGACATCCAGAAGTGCGCTGCCGGTGACCTCGGATGGGCGATCGCCCGCGGCGCGGACGGGGCGACGACGGTCTCGGCGACGGTGTTCGCTGCAGCTTCCGTGGGGATTGACGTAATCGCCACCGGCGGTATTGGCGGGGTCCACCGTGGAGACACGGGCGACGTCTCGGCGGACCTGCCCACCCTCGCTCACCATCCAGTCGCCGTGGTCGCGGCCGGCGCGAAGAGCATCCTCGACCTTCCGAAAACTCTGGAGGTGCTTGAGACGCTGGGCGTCCCGGTCGTGGGGCTTGGCACGCGGGACTTCCCCGCCTTCTACGCTCGCAGCAGCGGGCTCATCCTGGACAAGCACGCGGAGCGGGTAGAGGACATCGCTCGGTTCTGTCTCATTCGCTGGCGTCGGCTTAGGCAGCGAGGCGGTGTCCTCGTCGCCTGTCCCTGTCCTGAACAGCAAGCACTTGAGCCCGCCGAGGTCGAGCAGGCAACTGCCCGGGCGCTGCACGACGCGGTGACCGAAGGCGTGTATGGAAAATCCCTCACTCCGTGGCTGCTGGCGTCGGTCACCGAGAGCCTCGACGCTCGAACCCTCGCCGCTAACCACGCATTGCTGCTAAACAACGCGCGGGTCGGTGCGGGCATTGCCACCGCCCTGCGCGAGCTCAGCTCCGCCTCGACGTTGCTGACGGATCATTGATCGAGCACGCAGGAGTCGTGACAGCTGCAGACGCGTCGCCAGCACGCTGACACATCCAGCGGCTCCGCGCCCGATCAACGAGAGTCCAATGGCACTCATCTGCCGATGAGCGCGCCTTGGCGCGCCGCTGCATGGATCTTCGTCGGCGTGCATTCTCGCGACCAGTCGGTGAATGGTTCTGATGAGCCGAGCACGGCCTGCCTAGGCCCCTCGTGCATAACCGAGACTTGCATTGATGATTTGAAGTTTAATATCATCGTGGTTTTGGGAAAGCCGGTGTTTCATCGCGTTGTCGGCTCAGGCGGAGGCGAAGGTATGGGGATTGATCGCCTGGAGGACGAGGATTATGCGGCGTTGAGCGTCAGCCAGGCCGCGGAGCTGTTGGGGGTGCAACCGGCCTTCTTGCGTCGCCTGGATGCCGCCGGGGTGGTGCCTTCAGATCGGTCGGTGGGCGGGCATCGGCGCTACTCGCGGCGCCAGTTGGTCCGGGCAGCTCGGATGCGTGAGCTGTTTGATCAAGGCCACACGTTGGCTGCGGCTGCGCAGATTCTCGGCTTACAAGATGACCTCGATCGAGTCCGCGGCGAGCGCGACCAGGCCCGCGATGAGCGCGACCAGGCCCGCGGAGAGCGCGACGAGGCGCATGGACGCTTGGGCCAGATTCAGGACGACGTGCTGAGTACTCGGCGGCACCGCGGGATCGGGGCTCGACGCGGCGGTCCGGGCCCCGGCGCGGCATCGGACGGGTCGTCGGACCAGCCGTCGGCTCGGCCCACGTCGAGTTCGGGTTGAGTGCGCCACAGGGTCCTTCCGTGCCAGGTCGCCGCACTGTACTCAACGCGTCAACACCGCTCCTTCGCCGACCTTGTCATCTTGGGAACAGGAAACTTATACTACTTGTTATAAGAAGTGCCTTGGTTTGGGGCTGGGGCACTGAGTACAACTGGTCGAAGGAGGCGATGACGATGCTGATGCGTACCGACCCGTTCCGGGAGCTGGACCGGTTGACCCAGCAGGTCTTCGGCCAGACGGGCACCTGGTCGCAACCGGCGGTGATGCCGATGGAGGCCTACCGGCAGGGCGAGCAGTTCGTGGTGCACTTTGACCTGCCCGGGGTGGATCCGGAGTCCATCGATCTGAACGTGGAGCGCAACGTGCTCACCGTCAAGGCCCAGCGGCAGCCCACCACGGACACCGAGCAGGTGGAGACCTTGGTAGCCGAGCGGCCCTATGGGGCGTTCTCCCGGCAGCTGTTC
>JALZDU010000356.1 GCA_030862405.1 Actinomycetota bacterium
GAGTCGAGCAAGTGTCGCACCACGGCACGACCGAGGACGCCGGTGCCGCCGGTGACAAGGATCAAGCTCATCGCGGTTCCGTTCGTCCGGGCGCTTGCCTGCCACCAGCTATGACGGGGTAAACCCGACGCATCTAACAGTGCCGGATCAAGCCGCCTCGCCACAAACGTCACCTGCGCTGAGCCGGGTCAGGGCGTGCAATCGCGGGCAACGTCAACCGCGTAGTCGCGCCAGGGTCTTGCAGGCGCGGGTGCCAGCTGCAGGTGCGTGCCGGCCTCAGCTACTCACGAAGTCTTGCGCGCCATGGCACGCAAGACGTACTGCAAGATCCCGCCGTGACGGTAGTACTCGGCCTCACCAGGGGTGTCGATACGCAGCACGGCGTCGAATTCCACCGGATCCTTCCCGTCACCAGTGGCGAGGACATGCACAGTGCGCGGGATGGAGCCGTCATTGAGCGCGGTGATACCGGAGATGTCGAAGGTCTCGGTGCCATCCAGACCCAGCGACGAGGCCGACTCACCGGCCGGGAACTGCAAGGGAAGCACGCCCATTCCGATGAGGTTGGAACGGTGAATGCGTTCGAATGACTCGACGATCACCGCACGAACCCCGAGCAGCCGGGTGCCCTTGGCAGCCCAGTCCCGTGACGAGCCCGAACCGTATTCTTTGCCACCCAAGACCAGCAGCGGAATGCCGCGCTCGGCGTAACGCTGCGCCGCGTCGTAGATGGACACCGGTTGGCCACCATCAACTTCCCCGGACTCTCCGGATACAGCAGTGAAGTCGCGGGTGTAACCGCCGCTGACCGGGCTGTCGGAGATGGCGTCCAGCAGCAGGTTGCGCAACCGGATATTGGCGAACGTGCCGCGGATCATCACCTCGTGATTGCCCCGGCGGGATCCATAGGAATTGAAATCCTTGCGCGCCACACCGTGCTCGGACAGGTACCGGCCGGCCGGAGAGTCTTCCTTGATCGCCCCTGCGGGAGAGATGTGGTCGGTCGTCACCGAGTCACCAAGCAGCGCCAGCACCCGGGCTCCGCCGATGTCGGCCACTGACGGCGGTTGCGCGGCCATGTCATCGAAGTACGGGGGCTTGCGGACGTAGGTGGACTCCGGATCCCAGCTGAAAATCTCGCCTTGCGGGGTCGGTAGGGACCGCCAGCGGGAATCACCGGCGAAGACGTCGGCGTAGTCCTTGACGAACATCTCCTGGCTGATCGCGGACTCGATCACCTTCTGGATCTCCTCCGGGGAGGGCCAGATGTCAGTCAGGTAGACGTTGTTGCCGTCGCGATCGAACCCTAGCGGATCATGCTCGAAGTCGACGTCCATCGTTCCGGCCAGTGCGTAGGCGATCACCAACGGCGGGGAGGCGAGGTAGTTCATCGAGACGTCCGGGTTGATCCGGCCCTCGAAGTTTCGGTTGCCCGACAGCACGCTGACCGCTGCAAGGTCGGCGTCGCGGACGGCATGTGCGACCTCTTCGGGCAGCGGGCCCGAGTTGCCGATGCAGGTGGTGCAGCCATAGCCGACCAGGTGGTACCCCAGCTTCTCCAGGTAAGGCCGCAGGCCGGCCTTCTCGTAGTAGTCGGTGACAACTTGAGACCCAGGAGCCAATGACGTCTTCACCCATGGCTTGACGGTCAGCCCCGCCTCGACGGCATTGCGGGCCAGCAGCGCTGCGCCGATCATCACCGACGGGTTGGAGGTGTTGGTGCACGAGGTGATCGAGGCGATCACCACCGCGCCGTGGTCGATCTCGTACCTGGCGTCCTCACCGGTGCGCACTGGAGTGGGACAGCTGGGCCGGCTCGGCGCACCGGCCGCGTGGGAGATCGTCGTGCGGGGCGCCCCGTGGCCGTCGCCCCTACTCACCGCAGGTGAATCGCTGGCCGGGAAGGATTCCTCGCCGGCGTGGTCCACCTCGGAGGTTCCTGCCTCCGCTGACTGCGCTACAGAAGCATAGTCGGCCAGCGCGCGGCGAAATGCGGTCTTGGCGGCCGACAGCGCGATGCGATCCTGCGGGCGCTTGGGCCCGGCGATGCAGGGCACCACGGTGGACAGATCCAGCTCGAGGTACTCGGAGTAGGTGGCCTCCCGGCTCGGGTCGTGCCACAGCGCCTGCTCCTTGGCGTAGGCCTCCACCAGCGCGAGCTGCTCATCCGAGCGGCCGGTGAACCTCAGGTAGCGGACAGTCTCCTCGTCGATCGGGAAGATCGCGCACGTGGAGCCGAACTCGGGGCTCATGTTCCCGATGGTGGCCCGGTTGGCCAGCGGCACTGCCGCCACGCCTTCCCCGTAGAACTCGACGAACTTCCCGACCACCCCGTGGCGGCGCAGCATCTCAGTCAACGTCAGGACGACGTCGGTGGCGGTGGCGCCGTGCGGGATGGAGCCGGTCAGCTTGCAACCGACCACCCGGGGGATGAGCATCGACACCGGCTGGCCGAGCATCGCAGCCTCAGCCTCGATGCCGCCCACGCCCCACCCCAGCACGCCCAGCCCGTTGACCATCGTGGTGTGGCTGTCAGTACCCACCACGGTATCCGGGTAGGCTTGGCCGTTTCGGGTCATCACGACACGGGCCAGGTGTTCGATGTTGACCTGGTGCACGATCCCCGTCCCCGGCGGGACCACCCTGAACTCGTCGAAGGCGTCCTGGCCCCAGCGCAGGAACTGGTAGCGCTCCCGGTTTCGCTGATACTCCAGATCGACATTGCGCTCGAAGGCGTCCGAACGGCCGAACACATCCGCGATCACCGAGTGGTCGATGACCAGCTCGGCCGGCGCCAGCGGATTCACCGTATTCGGGTCGCCACCCAGGGCCGTGACCGCCTCGCGCATCGTGGCCAGATCGACCACACACGGCACCCCGGTGAAGTCCTGCATGATCACCCGAGCCGGGGTGAACTGGATCTCCGTGGACGCCGCCGCCTGCGGATCCCAGCCGACGAGCGCTTCGATGTGCTCGGCGGTGACGAATGCGCCGGCATCATCTGACTCCAAGCGCAGAAGGTTTTCCAGTAGCACCTTGAGGCTGTAGGGCAGCGCACGCCACTGTGTGCCGAGCCGATGGTCCAGCTCAGCCAACCGGAACACCTCGTAGCAGGTGTCTCCGACCGACAGCGTGCCGCGGGTGCCGAAGCTGTCGGCGCGCGCTGCTGCTTGGGTCACGGGCTACTCCTTCAGAGGGTCAGGCCGGTGCCCTCAACAGTGACTCTACGTCCGCTTACCCGTCGGTGGCTCGGCGGGCAATGTCGTTTACATCCCAGTAAAGATTGGGAGGGTTCGTGGTAACTCGGCTGGGTGGACATGCCGGTGACAGCCCTCGATCAGGGGCTGCCTCACTCGAAAGGCCGGCCATAGCCTGGGCCTGACCGTCAGCACATTCTGCGGAGGTACCAGCCATGCGGGTGCCCTTGACCGTTACCGACTTTCTCGCCCGCGGCGAGACGGCGTTCGCGGAGTCCATCGCGGTCGTGGATGAGCCTACCCAGCCGGCCTCGCCGTTGCCGGCGTCGACGTATCGGGAGCTGGGTAGGCGGGTTCGCGCCTGGCAGGCCGGTCTGGACGCACTCGGCATAGCGGACGGGCAACGGGTGGCGGTGGTCAGCCACAACTGCGCCCGGCTGCTCGAGCTGTTGCATGCCGTCCCGGCCAGCGGCCGCATCTTAGTTCCGGTGAACTTCCGGCTGCACCCCAACGAGGTCAACTACATCGTCGGGCACAGTGGTTCGTCGGTGCTGCTGGTCGACCCGGAGCTGGACGGGGCGCTCACGGGCATCGCGGCCCCGCATCGCTTCGTACTCGGCGCTGAGACGGAGGAGCAGGTGATGCGCTTCGATACCGAGCCGCGCCCATGGACCGAGCCGGACGAGGATGCCACCGCGACGATCAACTACACCTCGGGCACCACCGCACGGCCCAAGGGAGTGCAGCTGACGCATCGCAATATCTGGATCAATGCAGTGACCTTCGCCTTACATACGCGGGCCTGGGAGCGCGACGTGTACCTGCACACCCTGCCGATGTTTCACTGCAACGGCTGGGGCATGCCGTTCGGCCTGGTGGGGCTCGGGGCCAAGCACGTAGTGCTGCGCAAGGTGGACGGTGCGGAGGTCCTGCGGCGCGTCGACCAGCACGGCGTCACGTTGATGTGCGGTGCCCCCGCGGTGTGGAACGCGGTACTCGACGCCGCCACCAGTTGGACCGGTGAGATCCCCGGGCGCGGCCGGGTCCGGCTGGTCTGCGCGGGCGCGCCGCCGCCCACCAAGACCATCCAGCGGATCAGCGAGGAACTCGGCTGGGAATTCCTTCAGATCTACGGACTCACCGAAACGGCGCCACTGCTCACCTTCAACCGCTGCGCGCCTGCCGATGACGAGCTGCCCGCCGCGGATCGAGCCCGAAGGCTGTCCCGCGCCGGCGCCCCCGCCCTGGGCGTACGGATAAGCACCTCCGAGTCCGGGGAGGTGCTCGCCCGCTCCAACGTCGTGATGGCCGGCTACTGGGATGATCCGCAATCCAGCAGCGACGTGCTGGTGGACGGCTGGTTCCACACCGGTGACGGTGGATCGGTGGACGGCGAGGGCTGCCTATCGATCATGGATCGGCGCAAGGATGTGATCATCACCGGCGGCGAGAATGTCTCCTCCATCGAGGTGGAGGACTGCGTGTTCAGCCACCCGGCGGTCGCTGAGGTCGCGGTGATCGGGGTTCCTTCCGAGCAGTGGGGCGAGACGATCAAGGCACTGGTCGTGCTGGCCGAGGGGAAGCAGGTCACCCCCGACGAGATCATCAGGCATTGTAAGGAACGGCTGGCCGGCTACAAGACACCGACCTCGGTGGAGTTTCGTGAGGCGATACCGCGCACGGCAACCGGGAAGATCCAGAAGTTCAAGTTACGCGAGGAGTACTGGCAGGGGCGGGAGCGCCAGGTGAACTAACTCCGGCGCAGCACCGGATCACATTGAAGGCCCCCGCGGTCAACGCGGCCAGGCCGGGGCCAATCGCTGTACTCCTGCCCAACGGCCTTCGCGGCAGCCGTCCCACTGACGACCGCGGCACCAACCTCGCCACCGGCCTGGCGTGCAGCAGGGTTCGCCCTTGCTACCGGTGCATAACAGAGCGTGATTGCCAGTGACTCTGTTGTAACCCCTGTGGTTAAAGTTATGCTTGTTATGCATGAAACGTTTGGTGTGCATGGGACTTGAGTGACACAGTGCACCCGCGTGTCTGCTTGACGAGATCGAGCGGGCGTCAAGTAGGGCCGGCGCCTGCAGGGGGAGCCAGGGGAGGAGTGGATGTGAACGTCCGGACTCGGCGTCGCTCCGCCGGCCGCGTCCTCGCCGCAGCCTCACTCGCGGTGCTAGCCCTGGTGGGACAACCCGCCATCGGGCAAGCCGTACCGCCGCCCCCGCCAAATCCCAGCGATGACGACCTCAGGTCCAGCCAGAACCGCGCCAACACCACCGCGAGCCGGGTGGGGCAACTGGCCAATCAGGTCGCCCAGGCTGACGCCGCTCTGCTGGTGTTGCAGTCCGAAGTCGCACTCAAGCGCGAGCAGACCAACAAGGCATTGGTCGACCAGCAAGCCGCGGAGGCGGCCGCCGCAGCCGCGCTGACCGCGGCTCACAACGCCCGCACGGAGGCCGACGCAGCGGCTGCCCAGATCGCCGAGGCACATCGAGATCTGGACCTGTTCGCGGCCGCAAGCTTCCGCCAGGGCAGCACGATCGGATCGATCTCGGCGTTTCTCGGCTCGAGCAGCCCCAAGGATCTGCTGGCCAGAGCCGAGTTGTTGGATGCGGTGGGAGGCTCCCAGCTCAACGCGGTGGAGAACATGCGGCGAGCCCGCATCGATGCGGCCAACAAGGATTCTCAGACCCGGGCGGCGTTAGCCGCGGCACGGGCGGCCCAGCAGGCCGCCGCCGACGCCACGACCGCGCTCAACACTGCCTACCGTGCCGCAGTCGACACCGAGGCGGCTAAATCCGCACAGGCCAATGCACTGCTGGAACACAAGGCGGACCTGGAGCGCCAGCTCTACGAGGCACAGAACGCCGTTGCCGGGCTCCGGGGTCAGCGCCAGCGCTACGACGAGTGGCGTGCGGCGCGGGATCGGGAACAGGCGGCTGCTGCCGCGGCAGCCGCAGCGGCGGCAGCAGCGGCTTCTGCTGCCGCCGAGAGAAATGAGGCTGCGTCTGGTGGTGCTACCCGGGTCGCCTCACGTGATGTGCAGACCGTGATCAACCGGGCGATGACACAACTCGGCGTCCGCTACTCATGGGGTGGTGGAAATGCCAGCGGACCCACAATCGGCATTCGGGACGGTGGGGTTGCCGACACCTTCGGCGACTACCGCAAGGTTGGCTTCGACTGCTCAGGCTTGATGATCTACGCCTTCTCACGGGCGCTCGGTTACTCGTTGCCACACTACAGTGGTTTTCAGTACAACTCCGGCCGCAAGGTGCCGCTTGCCCAGAAGCGTCCCGGCGACATGCTGTTCTGGGCCACCAATGGAAACATCCATCATGTGGCGCTGTACATCGGCGGTGGGCAGATGATCGAGGCGCCGTATTCCGGAGGTGCGGTCCGCGTCACCTCGGTGCGCTACAGCGGGATCATGCCCAACGCAGTCCGCGTGCTCTGAGCTGATCCGGCCGCACGCCACCTTCACAGCCGTCACACTGCTGCAGCGGTTGGGTTTGCCCTGCGTGGTGCCCGAACAGTGCCCCCAAATCCCTGGTCAAACCAGCCGGACCGGATGCGAGGAGGACCCGTGAGGGAAGCTGACAGCGGGTCGCCCCCGCCGGCGTCCGGCCCGTCCGGCGTGTTGGCGACCCCAGCCAGGGATGCGCAGCTGATCGAGCGGACCGTCTTCGAGATCCAACGGGTGATCGTGGGGCAGAACCGGCTCGTTGAGCGGATGCTGGTGGGGCTGCTGGCCCGCGGGCACCTGCTGCTGGAGGGCGTGCCGGGGGTCGCCAAGACCCTCGCGGTGGAAACCGTCGCTCGAGTAGTGGGCGGCTCGTTCTCGCGCATCCAGTTCACCCCCGACCTGGTACCCGCCGACATCCTCGGTACCCGCATCTATCGGCAGGGACGCGAGCAGTTCGACGTCGAGCTGGGGCCGGTGGTGGCCAACTTCGTGCTCGCCGACGAGATCAACCGCGCCCCGGCCAAGGTGCAGTCGGCGCTGCTGGAGGTAATGGCTGAGCGGCACGTGTCGATCGGCGGTACCACCCACCCGATGCCGGAGCCGTTCCTCGTGCTGGCCACCCAGAACCCGATCGAGAACGAGGGTGTCTACCCGCTTCCCGAGGCGCAACGTGACCGGTTCCTGTTCAAGATCCAGGTGGAATACCCCACCGTCGAGGAGGAGCGGGAGATCATTTACCGGATGGGCGTGCACCCTCCCCAGCCGCAACGGGTACTCGATACCGGCGAGCTGACCCGGCTGCAGGAGGTCGCCGCACGGGTTTTCGTGCATCATGCTCTGGTCGACTACGTGGTGCGGCTGGTGCTGGCTACCCGTATCCCCGCTGAGCACGGTCTGTCCGACGTCGCCGGATGGGTGGCCTACGGCGCGTCACCGCGAGCCAGCCTCGGCATCGTCGCAGCGGCGCGCGCATTGGCGTTGATCCGAGGGCGTGACTACGTCCTACCGCAGGATGTCGTGGACGTCTCGGCCGACGTGCTGCGACACCGCCTGGTGCTGTCCTACGACGCACTGGCCGACGGTGTTCCGGTGGAGCACATCGTCACCCGGGTACTCCAGACCGTGCCGCTTCCCCAGGTCTCATCCCGCCCGCAGGGTCCAGCTCCGGGTGAGCCGGCCGGGGTAGCCGGCCTGGGTAGCGGGGCTGGCCTGACCAGCGGATGACCAACCCCATGGCGGTGCACGGGCTGCGCCAGCGGCACAGTTGGGCACCGCCGGCGTTGGTGGAGGGGCGGATGGAGGCCGCGCTGCGTGCCTTGGAGCTCACGGTACGGCGCCGGTTGGACGGGTTGCTGCAGGGAAACCACCTCGGTTTAGTGCCAGGACCGGGCACCGAGCCAGGCGAAGCCAGGCGTTACCAGCCGGGAGACGACGTCCGGCGGATGGACTGGGCGGTCACCGCACGCACCACCGAAGCCCATATCCGCGAGACCGTCGCGGATCGAGAGTTGGAGACCTGGCTGGCTGTGGACCTGTCGGCCAGCCTCGACTTCGGTACCGCCGAATGCGACAAGCGCGAGCTCGCGGTGGCCGCCTGCGCCGCTGTGGCCCACCTGACCCGGGGCGGCGGCAACCGAGTCGGCGTGGTCGCCAGCACCGGCGCGGATGTCGTGCGCATTCCTGCCCGTGGTGGCTTGCCCCACGCCCGCGGGATCATTCGCCGGATCGCCGAGCTACCGCGCGCTGCTGAAGGCGTCCGAGGTGATCTGGCCGGGACACTTGAACAGCTACGCCGCCCCCCGCGCCGCCGCGGGTTGGTCGCGGTGGTGTCGGACTTCCTCGGCCCGCGGTCCGGGAGTGTTTTTGATTGGGAACGGCCGTTGCGTGGGCTGTCGGCCCGCCACGACCTGATCGCGATCGAGGTGCTGGACCCGCGTGATCTTGAACTGCCCGACATCGGCACCGTGGTGCTCGCAGATCCAGAGACCGGGCGGCAAAAGGAGGTCGTGACCACGCCGTTGCTGCGCCGGGAGTTCGCTGCTGCGGCCGCTGCGCATCGTGAGGAGGTTGCCGCGACGCTGCGGCGATGCGGTGCAGCGCAGCTGATGCTGCGCACCGATTCGGACTGGGTGTCCGACATGGTGCGCTTCGCGGTCGCCCGCAAGCGCGGCTGGTCGGGAGGGCGCGCATGAGCCTGGGCGGGTTCACCAGTCCTTTCTGGTTCCTCCTACTGGTGGTGATCGCCGCGCTGGCCGCCGGCTACGTCTGGATGCAACGCCGGCGCCGCCGCCAGGTACTGCGCTTCGCCAATCTCGCCATGCTTGAACGCGTTGCCCCCAGGCGCCAGGGGTGGCAGCGACACCTGCCGCTGGCGCTGTTGCTGACCGCCCTGGTGCTGTTCACCGTCGCGCTGGCCGGCCCTACCGCGGAGCAGAAGGTGCCGCGCAACCGGGCCACCGTCATGCTGGTGATCGACGTGTCCCTGTCCATGCGGGCCACCGATATCGAACCCAGCAGGCTCGCGGCCGCCCAGCGGGAGGCGAAGAGGTTCGCCCACGAGCTCACCCCAGGGGTGAACCTGGGCCTGGTATCCTTCGCCGGCTCGCCTACCGTGCTGGTGTCGCCCACCACCGAGCGGGTTTCGGTGGTCCGGGCCATCGACAACCTCAAGTTGGCCGAGGCCACCGGCACCGGAGAGGCGATCTTCGCCGCGCTGTCGTCGATCGAGGCGTTCGGGGCGGTGGTGTCGGATGCGCAGGGACCGCCACCGGCGCGGATCGTGCTGCTCACCGACGGCAAGCAGACAGTGCCGACCCCTGACGGCGATGACCCCCGCGGGGGGTTCACCGCGGGCCGCGCCGCGGCCGCCGCCAAGATCCCCATCTCGGCGATCTCCTTTGGCACCGCCTACGGTCAGGTGGATATCAACGGCGAGCGCCAGCCGGTGCCCGCCGACGACGAGTCGATCCGGCGCATCGCCGAACTGTCCGGCGGGCAGTTCTACGACGCCGGCTCCGCGGGCCAGCTCAGCGATGTCGTCAACACCCTGGGCGAGCAGATCGGCTACGAGACCAAGCGGGCCGAAGCGAGCAAGCCGTGGCTGATCGCGGGAACCATCGTCGCCATGCTCGCCGCTGCCGGGGCGTTGGCCATCGGACAACGGCTGCCCTGAGCTGCCAGGCACGGGCCTCCGGTACCGTCGCCGGGCAAAACACTCGTGAGTGGGTAACAGTGTTTGAACACTGTTACCCACTCACGAGCGCGATCGAAGGGAGCGCCGGTTGACCCGTTCCGTCCTCGTCACTGGAGGTAACCGTGGTATCGGGCTGGCCATCGCCCACGCCTTCGCCAAGCAGGGCGACCGGGTCGCGGTGACCCACCGCGGGACCAATGTTCCCGAGGGACTCGCGCCCGAACTGTTGCCGGTACGGTGCGACGTCACCGACGGCGCTGCCGTCGATGCCGCGTTCGCGGAGGTGGAGGGCATCCACGGTCCGATCGAGGTGCTCATCTCCAATGCCGGAATCACCGATGACACGCTGTTGCTCCGGATGACCGAGGAGCAGTTCGCGCGGGTCCTGGACACCAACCTCACCGGTGCCTACCGGGTAGCCAAGCGCGCCGTCAAGAGCATGCTGCGTGCCCGCCGGGGCCGAATGGTATTCATCTCCTCAGTGGTGGCGCTGTCCGGCGGCGCGGGGCAGGTGAATTACGCAGCCAGCAAAGCCGGGCTGATCGGCATCGCCCGGTCCATCGCCCGTGAGCTCGGATCCCGGTCGATCACCGCCAACGTGGTCGCGCCTGGTTATGTCGACACCGACATGACCGCGGCGCTGAGCCAGGCACGCCGGGAGGAGATCCTGGCCTCGATCCCGCTGCGCCGCCAGGCCAGCCCCGAGGAGGTCGCCGCCGTGGTGACTTTCCTCGCCTCGGACGCGGCGGGATATATCACCGGCGCGGTATTGCCCGTGGACGGCGGCCTGGGAATGGGTCACTGAGTTACAAGCGTCACTGAGACATGGGCAATCCAGGGGACACGGGCGGTCAAGCGGAGGAGAACAGGTGGCGGGTCTGCTCGACGGTAAGCGTCTGCTGATCACTGGAGTGATCACCGACGCCTCGATCGCATTTCACGTGGCGCGGGTGGCCCAGGAGCAGGGAGCCCAGGTGGTGCTCACGGGGTACGGCCGGTTACGCCTGGTTGAGCGCATCGCACAGCGTCTGCCTCAGCCGGCTCCAGTGCTCGAGCTCGACGTTCAGAATCAGACTCAGCTGGACTCGCTGGCACAGCGACTGGGTGAGCACGTCGACGGGTTGGAGGGGGTGCTGCACTCGATCGGCTTCGCGCCCGCGTCGTGCCTGGGTGGGGAGTTCCTCAACGCACCCTGGGAGGACGTGGCCACAGCGATGCACGTCTCGGCGTACTCGTTCAAGTCGCTGGCGATGGCGTGCAGACCACTGCTGCACCGCGGCGCGTCGATCGTCGGAATGGACTTCGACAACCGGCAGGCCTGGCCAGCCTATGACTGGATGGGTGTGGCGAAGTCGGCGCTGGAGTCGGTCTGCCGCTACCTGGCTCGCGACCTCGGCCCCGACGGCATCCGGGTCAATCTGGTGGCAGCCGGGCCGGTGCGCACCATGGCGGCCAAGTCGATCCCGGGCTTCGCCGCGTTCGAGAACGCCTGGTCAGATCGCGCTCCACTGGGCTGGAACATCGACGACCCCACTCCGGTAGCTCGCACCGCCTGCGCGCTGCTGTCCGATTGGCTACCTGCCACGACCGGTTCCATGGTGTGGGCCGACGGCGGCTTTCACGCGGTCGGCGTCTAATTGGCACGCCGCAAGTACCGCCAACCCCACTCGGAAGGGTCTCCAACAGCTACCAACCTCGTGAGTGCGAACAGTGCTATAACACTGTTATGCACTCACGAGCGCGACTGAAGGGAGCGCCGTTTGACTGATGCACTACTGGTGCTGTCTTTTGGGGGACCCGAGGGGCCAGACGAGGTACGCCCGTTTCTGGAGAACGTGACTCGTGGGCGGGACGTGCCGCCGCAGCGTTTGGAGGAGGTGGCGCAGCACTACCTGCATTTCGGGGGAGTGTCCCCGATCAACCAGTGCAACCGCACCCTGATCACCGCCATCAAGGGTGCGCTCGCAGCCGCCGGGTTCGACCTGCCGGTGTATCTCGGCAACCGCAACTGGCACCCGATGGTGGAGGACACCGTCGCTGAGATGGCTGCCGATGGGGTGCGCCGCGCGCTGGTATTCGCCACCTCGGCGTGGGGCGGGTACTCGGGTTGCCGGCAGTACCACGAGGACATCGCCCGGGCGCGCACCGCGGTCGGCCCCGGCGCGCCGGATCTGATCAAGCTACGGCAGTTTTTCGACCATCCGCTGTTCGTGGCGGCGTGCGCCGACGCCCTGCGCACGGCCCGCAAGCAGGTCGATCCGGCTGCCCGGGTGGCGTTCACGGCACATTCGGTGCCGCTGGCCGCGGACGCCGCCGCAGGGCTTGCCACCCAGGGCGGCCACTACTACTCCCGGCAGGTCACCGAGGCCGCGCGCCTGGTTGCGACGGCCGCGGGAGTGGACGGTTACGACGTGGTGTGGCAGTCCCGTTCCGGTTCCGCGGAAGTGCCCTGGCTTGAGCCAGACGTGATCGATCACCTCGACGCGCTGCACGTCCAGGGCATGCGCGGTGTCGTGGTAGCACCGATCGGTTTCATCTCTGACCACCTCGAGGTGTTGTGGGACCTCGATCACGAGGCTCGGCAGCGGGCTGCCACGCTCGGGATGGATTTCGCACGAGCGGCCACACCAGGCACCGACCCGCGCTTCGCCGAGATGGTGGTCGAGCTCATCGCGGAGCATCTGCAGGCGCTACCAGCTCGAAGCTGCTCGCAGGTCCCGTCGGCCGGTCAGGGCGTCAACGGGCAACCCTGTGCAGCGCACTGCTGTCACAGTGGTCGGTCAGCGCCGGCCCGCTCGCGGGGTTAAGGCTCGGACCGCCTCCGCGACTGCTGAGCGCCGCGCCTCCCGCACTGCGGTGGACAGCGGCCGTAGCGCCGCCGAGCGGGCGGCCGCCACCTTGGCGGACAGCGCACCACCGAGGTGATCTGTCTCCGCGGCGCCGAGGATCGCCTCCACCTCGTCGGCCTGCTCGAGCACGCGCAACGCGCGGCCGGGGGTGCCCTCGGGCCACGGCGGCCGCACCCGGCGTTCCAGCGCTTCGGCGATCTCGGCGCGAACCCCCGGTCGGTGCCGGGCGACATCGAGGTCCACCAGCGTCGTGGCCGCCTGGCGCACCGCACCACGCAAGCCGTGCTCGGCGTCGGAAAGCGCCGGTTCTGGAGCCGGGGGTAGCGGACCCGCGGCGAACACCGTCCAGCGCAACACACCGTCGGCGACCGCGTTGGGCACCACGGCCAGTTCCGGGCCGGCGAGGACGGCGACTTCGCCACTGTCCAGCGCCGCCGCAACCAGCGATGGGTCCGGCGGCAGCCCGCGCAGATCACCAGGCACCGGCAACAGCAGGCGGCCACCGCCTGCACCGGCCCGGCGGGCGGTCGCAAGCAGGCCCACCACAGAGGTCGGGGCCTCACCGGGGCCCGGTAGATCGAGCTGGCTTGCGGTGGCCTCGTCGGCGGCCACCACCTCATGCAGGCCTGCCCAGGTGTGCAGGCCATCGATCACAGCGTCAGGGGCGGCGCAGCCGTGCAGCCAGGCCGAGGCCCACACAGTCAATGTCGCACTGGGACATGGCACGGAGTAGGAGGGTAGAACGCCGACGAACAACGCGCACACGCGGCGCGGCTGCATCGTTGGATTCACCCATCAGGTTACCTTCGGCGCCATGCCCCCTGACGAACTGCTGCGGTCACACCGGCGGTCCGAGGTACCACAACTGATGGTTGACGTCGGCTTGGTAGTGGAGGACGCCGCGAGCGGGTTCTGCGGTGCAGTGTGCAGTTGCGAGCGCGACACGGTGGCCCTGGAGGACGCTCAGGGGCGGGTGCGGACATTTCCGCTGCGGCGCGCGGCGTTTCTGGTCGACGGTAATCCGGTCACCCTGGTTCGCCGGGTGCAGCCGGCGACTGCGCCGGCCCGGTCGGCATCCGGCTCGGTCCGAGTGTCCGGGCTGCGGGCTCGGGCTGCGCGGGCCAGCCGGATCTGGGTGGAGGGCAGGCACGACGCCGAACTCGTGGAACGGGTGTGGGGCCACGATCTGCGGGTGGACGGCGTCGTCGTGGAGCCGCTCGACGGCGTGGACGGCCTGACCGAACGGGTCGCAGAATTCTGTCCTGCGCCACACCGGCGGCTTGGTGTGCTGGTCGACCACCTGGTGGCCGGGAGCAAGGAGACCCGCCTGGTGCAGGCGGTGCGTTCGGAGCATGTCCTGGTGGCGGGGCATCCCTATGTCGACATCTGGCAGGCTGTGCGCCCAGCCGCACTGGGCATCCCTGGCTGGCCGGACGTGCCGCGCGTGGTGCCCTGGAAGCAAGGGGTGTGCCAGGCGCTGGGCTGGGTGGATCGAAGCGGGATAGCGGATCCGGCGCAGGGCTGGTGTCGAGTGCTCGGTGCCGTGAGTAGCTTTCGTGATCTTGAGCCGACTCTGCTCGGCGCCGTCGAGCGGCTCATCGACTTCGTTACCGCCGGCCACCAGTAAATCAGTGACGATCACCGCAGAATCCCACTGCCAGATCTGCCACTATGGACACATGGCCGCTGTCGTGTGGCTGGTCGCCGGACTGCTGCTGATCGCTGCAGAGGTGCTGTCGGGTGACTTTGTACTGATCATGCTTGGGGTTGGGGCGCTGGTGGCCGCCGGGTCCGCGGCGTTGGGCGCGTCAATCTGGGTGGAAGTTGCCGCCTTCGCCGGCGCCTCGCTGGCCCTGATCACCGTGGCCAGGCCGATGCTCAGGCGCCGGTTGCACTCGGCCCCGGTGCCGACTAACACTGAAGCTTTGGTCGGCGATAAGGCGGTTGTGATCAGTACCGTCGACGCGGGCGGCGGCAGGGTCAAGTTGCGCGGGGAGCTGTGGTCGGCCCGCGCTTTTGATGAAACCGAGGTACTCGAGCCCGGTCAGACCGTTACGGTGATGAACATCTCCGGTGCCACCGCCATCGTCTTGGGAGAGCGTTGATGAGTGTTGCCCTGTTCGTCACTGTTGCGGTCCTGCTGCTGGCGATTGTCGTTACTGTGGTGAAGGCCGTGGTGGTGATCCCGCAGGCCACTGCCGCGGTCGTCGAGCGGCTTGGCCGCTACCGCAGCACGTTCACCCCTGGGCTGAACTTCCTGGTGCCCTTCATCGACCGGATTCGAGCTCGGATTGATCTGCGTGAGCAGGTGGTGTCCTTCCCGCCGCAGCCTGTGATCACCAAGGACAACCTGACTGTCTCCATCGATACTGTCGTGTATTTCCAGGTCACCAATCCCAAGGACGCGGTGTATGAGATCTCCAACTACATCGCCGCAGTCGAGCAGTTGACCACCACCACGCTACGTAACGTAGTGGGTGGAATGAGCCTGGAGGACACCCTGACTTCCCGGGACTTCATCAACGGTCAGCTATCAGGGGTGCTCGACGAAGCGACCGGGCGGTGGGGCATCCGGGTGGGCCGCGTTGAGCTCAAAGCAATCGACCCGCCGCACTCAATTCAGGACTCGATGGAAAAGCAGATGCGCGCCGATCGGGAGAAGCGCGCCACCATCCTCACCGCAGAGGGGCAGCGCGAGTCGGCGATCAAGACTCGGAGGGTCAAAAGCAGGCGGCGATCCTGTCCGCGGAGGGTGCTAAGCAGGCCGCGATCCTCGGAGCCGAGGCCGAGCGTCAGTCCCGCATCCTGCGTGCGCAGGGCGAACGGGCAGCACGCTATCTGCAGGCACAGGGCCAGGCCAAGGCGATCGAGAAGGTGTTCGCCGCGATCAAAGCGGGTCAGCCGACCCCCGAGCTGCTGGCCTACCAGTACCTGCAGACGTTGCCGCAGATGGCCCAAGGCGACGCCAACAAGGTGTGGCTGGTGCCCAGCGACTTCGGCAAGGCTCTCGAAGGATTCAGCAAGATGCTGGGCGCGCCGGGGGACGACGGGGTGTTCCGGTTCGAACCAAGCCGGGACTACGTGCCTTCCAGCCGGCCCGAGGACGACGACGACGCCGTCGCGGGCTGGTTCGACACCACCACAGACCCGCACATCGCCGCTGAGCTGCGGGCGGCTGAAGAGGTGGCCCGCAGGGAGGTGCCCGGTCCGGAGGTCGGACTGACGCCGTCGCTGGGCGCCCCCACGGAGCGAGCGGATTCGGATGGCTCGTCGGCGGATCAGCCGACGAACTCATCGCACCCACCGGACCAGAACAAATCCGCCCAACAGAAGCCGACCGAGCCGCCACCGCAGCCCCCCGACCGCAACGGCGGCTGAGAGTCAGGCGACGCTGAATCCGAACGGTAACTCGAGGCGATGCCGGCTCAGCAGGTCGCTATCGGCGAGCAAGTCTCGGGTCGGGGCGTCTGCGACCACCCGTCCGCCGTCGAGCACCACGCTTCGCGGGCACAGTTGCAGGGCATAGGGAAGGTCGTGAGTCACCATCAACATCGTCCGGTCCAGCTCCAGCAACACCTCAGCCAGTTCCCGGCGAGCTACCGGGTCCAGGTTCGAAGACGGCTCGTCGAGCACCAGGATCTCCGGGTCGCAGGACAGTACAGTGGCCAGCGCGGCGCGTCGGCGCTGCCCACCGGATAAATGCAGCGGTGAGCGTTGCGCGTGCTCGCCCATCCCGACAGCGGCCAGCGCGGCGCGCACGCGAGCCTGCAGCTCGGCTCCACGCAACCCGAAGTTTGCCGGCCCGAACGCCACATCCTCCGCCACAGTCGGCATAAACAGCTGGTCGTCAGGGTCTTGGAACACGATCCCCACTCGACGGCGGATCTCGCGCACGTGCTGCCTGATCACCGGCAGTTCGCCCACCTGTACAGAGCCGGAAGTCGGCTGGAGAACACCGTTGAGGTGCAGGACGAGGGTGGTCTTCCCGGCACCGTTGGGGCCCAGCAGCGCGACCCGCTCGCCGGGTTGCACGGTGAGGTTGATGTCCGCCAAGGCGCGGTGGCCGTCGGGGTAGGCGAAACTCAACTCGGTGACCTGCAACGCGACGGACTGCACCGATGGCACGGTCACCCGCCCCACCAGGCACCGGATACGAGCAGCATCGCCACCGCCACCGGTGCCAACCCGACCAGCCATTCTCGGCGACCGGTAAGTCGTTCCTGCACCACCGGCATCGCGCCATTCCAGCCTCGTGCCAGCATGGCCAGGTGTACCCGTTCGCCACGCTCGTAGGACCGTAGGAACAGGCTGCCCACCCCACGTGCGGTCGCACCCACCTGCCACAGCAGCCGCGGATCGTGTCCGCGGGAGATCCGGGCGATCCGCATCCGGCGGGCTTCACCGACGAGCACCTCGAAGTATCGCAGCATCAAGGTGGCGATCGTGGTGACGGTGTCGGGCACCCGCAAGCGTTGCAGCCCGATCAGCAGGTCACGCGGCGAGGTCGTTGCAGCCAGCGTCAGTGAGGTGAGTACCCCGAGGGTGCCCTTGACCACGATGTTCCAGCCGGCAAGCAGCCCCGTCATTGACAGCGACACACCCGCGACCTGCACCCGCTGCCCGCCCTCGGCGAACGGCAACAGCACGGCAAGCACGAGAAATGGTGTCTCGATAAGAGCACGGCGCGCGATCCAACCCAGCGGAATCGCCGCCACTACCCACATCCCGACCAGGACGAGGAGGTAACCGCCGAACGCCCAGAACGCCTCCCGCGGCGTAACCACCACGCAGCACACGAACAGGAATGCAGCGAGCACCTTAACGTGGGGTGGCAGCCGGTGCACCGGTGAATTGCCCGGTAGGAAAAGTGGATGTGCGTGACCGGCTCCCACAGCGGATCAGGTCTTGCCGGCCGAACGTTTGTCGGTCCTGCGTCCCTGGCGGGGGCGCGCCAGCCAGAACAGTCCGCCGGCGAGGGCGAGGGTCACCAGCACTCCGATGACCCCGGCGATTCCTACGAGGCCGTCGTCACCGCCCAGGGCGTAATCAGCAAGGGGACTACCGGCCAAGTCATGATCGCGGGCGTTCTGGGCGATGCACTGCCCGGAGAGCTGCTCGGTGCCCTCCACTTCGGTAACCTCGCAGCCGTTCAAGGTTGCCGAATCGAGGCCGTCGGGGTTGCCCGAGGCCAGGTAGGACAGCAGTCCGGAAATCAGAAGCGCGATGACGCCGAGCGCGATGAAGAACCCGGTGAGGCTGCGCTGCCGGTGCGGAGCGGTCATGATGCACTCCGCTCGGCAGTAGCGACAGTTGCCGTCCTTGGCGGCGACTGCCGCAACAGATAGACGAGATCCGGGCGGGCGGAGGTGACAGCGCCGACGGTGAGTGCGGTGATGATGCCCTCACCGATGCCGATCAGGAGATGTACTCCGAGGATGGCCACCGCGACGGTACCCACAGCGGAACCGCCGGCCCCGCCGATCGCGTATTCCACGACGAATCCCAGGGATGCGATCACTGTATTCACCAGGGCGGAGACGAAAGCAACGGTGACCAGCCCCCCGCGGCTGCGGGTAGCCAGCCGGCGCAGGGCTATGGCGACCGCGAAGCCGATCCAGGTACCGATCAGCGCCATGTTCGTGATGTTGGCGCCCAACGCGGTGAGGCCACCGTCGGCGAACAGCAGCGCCTGCACCACCAGGACGATGCCGACACACAGCGCCCCGAGCCAGGGGCCCACCAGGATGGCGGCCAGCGCTCCGCCCAAGAGGTGCCCGCTGACTCCAGGCAGCACCGGGAAGTTGATCATTTGCACAGCGAAGATGAACGCTGCGACCAAGCCCGCCATCGGCGCGGTGCGGTTGTCCAGGTCCGCGCTTTGGCCAGCTCGGGCGCGGACCAGCGAATAAGCGAGCCCTGCTGCAGCGACGAGGCCGAGCACCGCCGAGGCGGGGGCGTTGATGATGCCGTCGCTCATGTGCATGGCGACCGTGTCGGTAGTCATCGTGCAATCCTCGAGCCGCATGTGGGGGTCACCCATCAGGGTAAAGGCATAGCCTGGGTTACTGCTAGACCTATGCGAAAGCCTGTAAATGGCCTGTAGCGGACGCGGTCCGGACCGATGCGTACGGTGGTCGCCATGCCGTCGTTGAGCTCCCCAGATTCCCGCTCGATGCGGTCGCGGATGCTCGCTGGTGACCTGTACATCGCCGGGGACCCGGAGCTCGAGGAGCACAGCAACCGCGCTTTGGACCTCATGGACGCATACAACGTCACCTCCGTGCGAGCCCGGGACGAGCGGCGGCGCCTGCTGAAGGAGCTGCTCGGTGCAGTCGGGGAAGGCACCGAGATCCGACCGCCGCTCTACGTGGACTACGGCTCGCATATCACCATCGGCGCCAGGTGCTTCGCCAACTTCGGGCTGGTAGCGCTCGACGTCGCCGAGATCGTCATCGGGGACGATGTGCAGATCGGTCCGAACGTGCAGCTGCTGACGCCGACTCATCCGGTGGAGCCGGAGCTCCGACGTACCAAGTGGGAGGCCGCCCAGCCCATCACGATCGGCGACAACGTCTGGCTCGGCGGTGGAGCTATCGTGCTGCCGGGCGTAACCATCGGACACAACACCGTGGTCGGCGCCGGGACCGTAGTGGTCCGCGACCTGCCGGCCAACGTCGTCGCGGTGGGCAACCCCGCTCGGATCGTGCGCTACCTCGACGCCGAAAAGGTGGAGCACCTGAGTGTTGAGTACTCCACCGATGTCGACGAGCCCGCAGGGCAGCCTCCGGCATCTCGGGCTGTCCACGGGGAATGACCCCTTCTGGATGCGGCGGCTCCGACGTCAAGGGCGCGAGTTCGATGGTTGCGCGTTGTAGGTGTGGCTGATCGACGGACTGTGGCAAATCGGATCCTCGGCGAACCAGCATGGTGCTCTGCGAGCACGGATGCTTAAGCGACATGCGACGTCAAGCTTGGGCGCCCAGTCCGGCATCGTGCAGGGAGTGGGGACACACCGTGCACGGGCGACCGACACGCCGTGCAGGGGGAGCGGACACGCCGGGTGCCGAGTGACGACGTACGCCCTACTCGCAGCCTGGGCACACCGCGTACAACGACTCTCAGCCTAGGCGCAGCGCGCCAACAGCCCACTACTCAGGTGGCAAGGGCTACGTACTTGATCTCGAGGAACTCCTCGATACCCACCGAGCCGCCCTCGCGACCCAGGCCGGAGTGCTTGACGCCGCCGAAGGGTGCCGCCGGGTTGGACACCAGGCCCTGGTTGAGCCCGACCATGCCGCACTCAAGCCGCTCACAGACCCGCAGAGCACGGCGCAGATCCTCGGTGTAGACGTAGCTGGCCAGCCCGAAGGAGGTGCCGTTGGCGGTCGCCAGCACCTCGTCCTCGTCAGTGAACGGGGTGATCGGCGCGACCGGTCCGAAGATCTCCGTGCGGGCCATCTCGGCATCCGGCGGCACGCCAGCAAGCACGGTGGGGCGGTAGAAATAACCGGGACCGTCCACCGGCTCACCGCCGACGAGCGCCCGGGCCCCCCGGGTGATCGCGTCGTCGACGAGGTGCTGCACCTTGTCCCGCGCCTTGGCCTCGATCAACGGGCCGACCTGCACTCCCTCCTCGCTGCCACGGCCGATGCGCAACGAGCCCATCTGCTCGGCCAGCCGCCGGGAGAACTCCTCGGCGATGTCGGTATGCACGAAGAAGCGGTTGGCAGCGGTGCAGGCCTCGCCGATGTTTCGCATCTTCGCGATCATCGCACCCCCGACCGCGGCATCGAGGTCGGCGTCGGCGAATACGAGGAACGGCGCATTGCCACCGAGCTCCATCGAGGTCCGCAGGATCTGCTCGGCGCACTGCTCCAGCAGCGTGCGGCCCACCTCGGTGGAGCCGGTGAAGGACAGCTTGCGGGCCCGGCCGTCCCTGATCAGCGGTTCCATCAGCCGGCCTGAGCTGGTGGTGGGCACGACGTTGAGCACCCCGTCGGGCAGCCCGCATTCGGCCAGGATCTCAGCCAGCGCGAGCATCGACAGCGGGGTCAAGCGGGCCGGCTTCAGCACCATCGTGCAACCGGCCGCCACCGCCGGGCCGATCTTGCGGGTACCCATCGCAGCCGGGAAGTTCCACGGGGTGATCAGCAGTGACGGCCCGATCGGCTGGCGCATCACGAGCATTCGCCCCGAGCCGTTGGGCGCGGTGGCGAACCCGCCGTCGATGCGCACCGCCTCCTCAGCGAACCAGCGGAAGAACTCGGCAGCGTAGGCGATCTCGGCCTGCGACTCAGCCAGCGGCTTGCCCATCTCCAGGGTCATCAGCAACGCGAGGTCGTCCTGGCGCTGCATCATCAGCTCGTAGGCGCGGCGCAGGATCTCGCCCCGTTCCCGGGGCGGGTGCTGCGCCCACCGGGCCTGGGCGGCGACGGCGGCGTCCAGTGCGGCCAGCCCGTCTTCGGGCGCAGCGTCGGCGACTGCGCGCAGCGCCTTGCCGGTCGAGGGGTCCTCGACATCGAAGGTCTTCCCGCCGCCAGCGGGTCGCCACCGACCGTTGATGAACAGCTCGGTGGGGACGGCGTCGACGACGGCGTGCTCTCGGTCGGCGGAACTCATGACATCACGCTACTTGGGTACCGTCACCGGGGGCTCCACAGTCGGGGGCTCCAGAGCCCCGCTGCGCGCTTGCACGACCAGGCCGATAACCCCGATGGCGGCGCCTCCGAGCGAGATGGCGAGCAACGCCGGTGAGGTGGTTCCGGTCAAGGCATCGCCGAGCACGACGAGCGCAACCGACCCGGGTATGACGCCCACGGTGCCCACGAGGTAGTCGCGAAACCGGATCGACGACACCGCGCTGCAATAGTTGAGCACCGAAAACGGTACCGCCGGGATCAATCGCAGCGACGCCACGGCGAGCCAACCACGGCGGCGCAGTCGCGCGTCGATCGCCCGTAGCAGCCCACGATCGAGGTGCGGTTCCACCAGGCTGCGCCCTACCCGGCGAACCACGACAAAGGCCAGTGCCGCAGCCAACGTCGTCGCCACCAATGACAACACCACTCCCAGCACGGGTCCGAACAGCAACCCCGCGGCAAGGGTGAACACGGTGCGGGGAATCGGTGCGACCGTCACCACGGTCTGCCCGAGAAGGAACAGCATCGGTGCGGCGATGCCGACCGACTGGGCCCAATCCCGCATCTGCAACGCGGTGGGCACCGGCAGCACCAGCGCCGCCACGATCAGCGCGACGAGCAACAGCCCGGCCACCAGCAGACGGGTACGGGGCGCGCTCACTTATCCTCCGAACACCGGCAACGGGTGCGCAGGCAATCCTACCCGGCCGCTCACTCCCGGCGTGTCAGTCCGCCGTGCCCGGTGTGTCAGTCCGCCGTGCCCGGTGCGGGTCGCAACGGCGCAACAGAGTCACGGCTATGCCGGTACGTGATGCTGATCCTGGGCCCGCCGTGGGTAGCCTTCGGCACGGTGTGCTCCCAATCGTGCTGGCTACGGCCCCCCATCACGAGCAGGTCACCGCCATCAAGGGTGAACCACCGGCCGGCACCACCGCCGCGCGGCCGCAGCCCGAACCGCCGGCGACTACCCAGCGACACGATGGCGACCAGCGGGCGCTGCAGCGAAAAACGTACCCGGTCACCGTGCCAGGCCACCGAATCCCGGCCGTCGCGGTAGTAGTTGGCCCAGATCGAGTCGAATGCGACCCCGTAGCGCTGCGAGAGCGAACCAGCCAGCTCGTCCAACGGCGGCGGCGACTCGCCGACGCTCCAGCCGCAGGTCAGCCGCGGCTCGATGATGCGACGGCCGTGCATCCAGCGTTCCCGCTGGTCCCACACCGACAAGCCGGCCAGCTTCTCGAACAGCGTGTCGGCGCCGGACATCCAAGCTGCAGCCACGTCGACCCACGATTCATCGTCAAGCTGGCAACGGCGCAGCGTGCTGTACGACTCGTCGGGCGCCGGGTTGCCTGCGCCGAAGAGCGAAGGCTGAAACGGAAGGCTCACCACTCAAGTTTGACCGAACGACGATCCGTGTCACCCTAAGCTCGTGACGGCAGGGGCTTCGCCGCGTGCGCGGTTACCGCTACAACTGATCCTCGCATTGCTGGTGAGCCTTCCCGGGGCCTACCTGGGTGCCGCCGACTATCTCGGCTTGCCGCACCTCGAGATGTCCCCCCTGGTGGCCGCGGGAGTGTTCGGCATCGCGATCGTGGGTGCCGCGTTCATACTCTCCTGGGCTGCCGAAGCCGCGCAGGTTGATATCAGCGCCGGGTTGGCGCTGGCCGTGCTGGCGTTACTGGCGGTGCTACCGGAGTACGCGGTCGACTTCGTTTTCACCTACCAGGCGGGGCAGATCTACGGGGAGGCAGGAGCGTGCGTGCCCATCGAGGGCGGTGCCAACCCCTGCTCGCTTGCGCTGGCGAATATGACTGGCGCCAACCGGGTGCTGGTCGGTGTGGGCTGGCCGCTGGTGGTGCTCATCGCGACCTGGGCCGCGGTGCGTAACCGCAGGGCCGGTGGCGCGCCGGATGACGACACCCTTCCCGGTGAGGTGCGGTTGGCTCCCACGATGTCGGCCGAGGTGGTCTTTCTCGGCATCGCCACGCTGTACTCGCTGACCTTGCCGCTGCGCCAAACCCTCACCTTGATCGATGCCGGCGTACTGGTCGTGATCTTCGCGCTTTACGCTTGGCGGCTGTCGAAGGCGCCGGCTGAGAAACCCGAGCTGGTCGGGGTGGCAGCCTGGGCCGGCGAGCAGAACCGCCGGCAGCGCCGCACGCTCGTCATCACGTTCTTCGCCGTGGCGGGGCTGATGATCCTCGCGACCGCCGAGCACTTCTCCGAGGCGCTGGTATCCACTGGCCAGCAGCTAGGCGTCGAGCAATTCCTGCTCGTGCAGTGGGTTGCTCCACTGGCCAGCGAGTCGCCCGAACTGATCGTGGCGTGCCTGTACGCCTGGCGGCTGATGGCGTCGAACTCGCTGGGCACCCTGCTGTCCAGCAAGGTCAACCAGTGGACGCTGCTCGTCGGCACCATCCCGGTGGTGTTCGCGCTGTC
>JALZDU010000404.1 GCA_030862405.1 Actinomycetota bacterium
GTAAACAGGGACATAACGGTACGAGCCGGCAGCAGCTCCACGTGCTGGCTGTCGATCTCAGTAAAGCTCAGAGTCATTTAAATCCTCCTCACACAGGGCCCAGGGGGCCGGGACCATACGCCTCATCGACGTCATTGCCGATTCGGCTATTACCTACCATGGGTGAGAAAAGGCCGCACGACAACATGCATTCGCCACCTAAACTTTGCATGCCACTACCTAGCAGTGAAACCAGCTTTCAACTACTTAGCTAACGACAAACAGTTACGTGGATCCCGCTGCCGACTACGCAGCGCGCGAGACCCACAGGGCCTTGCCCACCTGCGATCCACTCCGCATCGTCACTGGCGCGAGTAACCCTACTGGAAATGAGGGTAGGTAGTGAGCTGACGCCAGCGGTGCGGCACGTACCGGCTTTGCGGCGGCGAAGGCCGGCTCGCCCAGCAGTCACGTCGCCAACACACCTATGGTCGCGGCGTTCAATCAAGGAGCAGGTGGACAATGCCGGTGCCGTCCTCAGTCCTCTTCAACGGGGTAGCGATCAGGATCACGTATCCACTGCCCGGGCCGCTTACGTCAATGGCACGATGGTGTCGCCCGCCACGATCATGGACCGGCCGAGCGGGTTTCTGCCATGAGTATGGGACCACCCGGCGTGTCGCGCCGTGGGGGTTGATCATTTTCGATGCCAGATCTGTCCACGTCATGTGACGTGAAGGTTCTGTAGATGGCGTTTCGGGGGGTCTCGGTGGTTGAGGTGCATGAGGCCTCCGCTGGTGGTGCCGGGCCGCGTACGGTAGCCGGGCAGGCGGGGGTGGACCGTAAGACCGCCCGACGTTATGTGACCGCCGCCGAGGCGGCTGGTGTGGTTCACAAGGGTGGCCTCGCGCAGCTGACTGACGAGGTGATCCGCCAGGCGGCGGCCGTGCGGCCGCGGCCAAGCCTAGGAGGCGCTGAGGCCGAGCGGGAGCAGACCACCAACTGGGTCGATAAGGACCTGTGGTTGTCAGATCGCCGATCTGCTCGCCCGGCGCAGTGTGCTAGTGCCCTACCAGACGTTGCACCGTTTCTGCACCGAGCAGTGCGGGTTCGCCGTGGTGGCCGCACCCCCGATGCGGGTCGCCGACGGGGGAGCCGGGGTGGAGCGCCAGATCGACTTCGTCCGGGTGGGCCTAGTTTATGACCCGGGCTCGGGCCGGCGCGGGTCACCCACGCGCTGATCTTCACCGCGGTCTACTCCCGGCACATGTTCGTGTAGTTGACGTTCTCCCAGACCAGCTGGTCAAAATGCATCCCTCGGCAGCGGCCGGGCGGTCGGGTCACCGACCCCGCGGACCTGCCCGAGCAAAGGCCGGATATGCCCTGGTGACCTCGACCGCCTTGTGGCTGCCGCCCGCCGTCACGGCCAGGACCTGGGATCTACGCCCAGCGGCTGCTGGACGACAAGCCGCCCTGGACAGGATGCGCCAGGTCTACCGCTGCTCGCCCTCATCCGCCGCTACGGCGACACCCAGCCAACACCACCTGCGGCCGCGCGCTCGCCCTCGATGTCGTGTCTGTCACCAAGATCGCGTCGATGCTGGAGAAAGCCTCAGAGACCACCCCGCCACCGCCGCCACGCCCGCGACGGCCGGTGCAACCCGCTTTGCCCGCGACCAGGCCGAGTTCAACCGCAACGGCCGCCGCTGACCCTCATCAACGGTGGACAGGTGCGGTGATGACAAGACCAGCGTGCCCGACCCGGGCCGGGTCGGGCTCAAGCAACTGCTGCGCGCCCTCAAGCTCGGCAAACTGCTCGACCCCTGCCCGAGCGGATCACATGGGGCGGCGCTGCTGGGTCCGGTCGGGTGAGAAAGAAGCACCTGGCGACCGCGCTCGGGCACATCGCCGTGCGCCGACGACACAGCGTGCACATGGCCCACGCGACAAGCTGTTCAAACGCCTCAACGCCGCCCGGCTGAACAACAGGTGTCAAGGCCAGGGTCTCGGTGAAGTTGATCTGCCCGTTATATGAGTAGCGGGAGGCCCGATTCGGGTGGCGACTGACGTAACGGCAGGCGGCGGCGATGTTGGATTCTCCGATGAGTCGGTGCACGCTGATGGCGAGGTTGCGCAGTGTGGCCATCACGGCAGGGCCGGTGCCGGTGCGATCTGGGAGTGGTCCTCGGCGACGACGACGTCGGGGATCCAGTGCAGCCGATTCTCGATGTGCCAGTGCCAGCGGATCGCGCCGTCGAGTTGGTCGGCGCGGAAGGGTCGAGTTCAGGTCGGTGGCTGTGTAGATGGTCTCAGTGTGCCACTTGCCCCTGCTTAGCGAGCGGCACCGACGGGTGAGCTGGATCGCGAGGCGCTTCCTGGCCCGTCGGGCGTCGCGGACCGGCGGGGAAATCGATATTGAGGACCTGGCTAGCGCGGAGATCAGCGCCTACCTGCTCGAGGTGACGCCTCGGCTGGTCGTCGAGTTAGCCAAGCGGAAGGCGGCTACCTTCGGGCACTGCTGCGATTTTCACTGGACGGCATCCTCGAGTCTGACCTGGACAGCGCCATGCCGCCGGTCGCAACGTGGCGGGGCACGCGGATGCCCCGACCATGAGCGCGGCGGACATGGACGTGCTGCTGGTGAGCTGTGATCGCTCAACAATGAGCGGACGGCGTGAGTACGCCATCTTGGCCTTGCTGGCGCGGCTGGGTCCGCGCTCCGGCGAAGTCGCTGCCCTCGACCTCGGTGATATCGACTGGCGCGCCGGGGAGATTCTGGTTCGGAGCAAAGCACGGCGCCCGGACCGGCTCCCGCTATCGAGGTCGGCGAGGTGCTCGTGATCTACCTTGAGTCATACCCCGGTGGACGGAAAATGGATCTTCACAACGACCAGCCTGGCGCACGGCAGAAGGACTTTGCCCCAGAGGCGCCGTGTCCGGAAAATAGCTGGAGGGGTGGCCATGATGCGGCCACCCCTCCAGTTGCCAACGGCACCGCACGCGATCATGTGACCGCGTGGTGGTACTGCACGACCCCACTGCAGTCGGCTGCCCCAGCACCACCCTGGGCGGTGCTTCGGCCATGTCGGTGCCGTTCCTAGGCAACGGCACCGCACCTGAACATCGGTTTTAGCACGAGTTGTTACCAGTGGCGGTAGCGCCACCGGCGCCAAGGATCGCACCGACGCCAAGAGCGAGACCCCCGATAGAGACCACACAGGCGTCGCCGCCGCCACCACCACCGCCATTGCCGCCGTTGCCACAACAATTCCCAAGGATAAACATCGACATGACGGTGCGAGCCGGCAGCAGCTCCACGTGTTGACTGTCGATCTCAGCAAAGCTCAGTTTCATTCAGATCCTCCTCAAAGAGGGCCAGGGGCTGAAAATGCGCCTCATCGATGGCAT
>JALZDU010000441.1 GCA_030862405.1 Actinomycetota bacterium
CGTCACCCTCGCCTGAAGGACGGCCACCAATGTCTGGCGGAGCGATGAAGGTGCTGTCCACGGTAATCATAGTGGTCATCTACGCCGTGGTGGTTCTGGTCATGGCCTCGATCGCTGGCGTGCTGTGAAGGCCACGAGAACTCATCGAGTGCGCCCTCGCTCCGACCAGTTACCTCGGTTCCTGGCCCTGGTCGCGCATACAGAGCAGAGGGAGACCGCACACCGGAACACCCTGCCGAACAGCGGACGCGCGTACGACCCGCACGGCGAGCTGTACTGGTCTGGCTGACCAGTCCCACCGGCCGGTCACTGGCCGCAAGATCATCCCTGTGCGGGTACGGCTGTCACGGTGCGCGATGGGCGTGTAACACTCCGCAGACGAGGGGCGATTGCAGTGATGCCCAGGAGCATGACTCCCAATCCCTCGGCAGGTGAACCTTGGCCACCCAGACTCGTCCACCCCCGGTTGGCGCTCCGCCCAGCTCGTTTGCCTCCCTGGCTCCGCCGGAGTTCGGCAGGCTGACCAAGAACGCCCACGATCATCACGCCGATGTGCTCGCAGGATGGCCATCCGAGCGCCCGGTGATGGGCCAGGCCGGTTCCGCACCGCGCTGTCTGTCCGTTCTGCTCCATGACCCGGCTGCTGTCGCACTATTTCTGCGCACCCATATGAAACCGGATGAGCTGATGGAGCTGATCCTTATCCTCGCCGATGCGGCAGCGGATGTATTACGATCTCGACGCGCCATTTACGGCCATTATCCGCCTCGTCAGCGTCAGCAGTCGGCCGCAGCTAAAGCGGCCGTTAAGTCGACAGTTGCTTACTCCGGGACGAACCAGGCAGCGGCGCTGGCCTCACCGTGATCGGGCTGGACTAGACGAATGACTAACCGCTGATAAACGCTTAGTGAACGGCCGCGGTGCCTGCACGGCCCGGGGCCGCCTCGGTCGCCAACCCAGCCCCCACATCGCGGGAGCGGTCGTCGGTCGTGGTTTCAGAGCCAGTATCGACGATAACTACAGCCCGCGCAGCCGCCGCAAGCTGCGGAACCGACGAGCTGACGGAGACATCACTGATCGTGCTTGAGCTACTGCTCCTTGTGACAGTATGGGTTCTGGGCTTGACTGCGGTACACCTGGTGAAACCGCCACCGGCTCCGCGGCTTGAGCACCCGGAGCCGGTGGACGGGCAATTCATCGAGCATGCTCGCCCCTTCCCCCTCTGAGCTAGTTGCTCCCAGGCCGTGCTGCCGGGCACTACTGCACTATCGCGCTGCTCGGGGACAGCCGAATACTTGACTAATGTGCACAGACATGACCAGCCTTTGCTCACCGAGGGTGACCTGGACCGCGGGCGACCACCCGGGCTGAAGAGCCCGCACGGGCGCTGCGGCATCGTCGACCCCGCCACCGGTGCAACCTGCACGCTGCGGCCGCACACCAACAACAGGCAACACCAGGGTCGTCAGCTGTGCAGGGTGGCCGGGCGATCCACCTGTATCGTCACCTGGACCGGGGGAACCGAGCGGGCGATGGTCTCGACGGCCACACCTGGACCTGCATCCCGCACCGACGTCGAAGTGCGGGCACTGATCAACAAGCCCCTCGCGCTGCGTTACCGTCCCCGGACCTAGGGCCCGCAGTCTCCGAAGGGACGCCACTCACATCGCCTCATCGACGCTTATGTGACGGTCAGCGCAGGCACAGTACGGCTGCCCAGAGACCGTGTGGCCCATTAATCAGTAGCGGTGGCTCGGTGTCCAGGTCGGCTAGCGCGTGCATCTGATCCGTCGTGGCCAGCACGAGTCGGGCGCCTGCCTCGGCGGCGATTGTGACGAGGTGGTGTGCTGATAGTGGTGGATTCACTGGGAGTGGCACGGCGCCCTGTTGTATCACCCCGGTGCAGGCCTCGGTGAAGTCGGGACCGTCGGGCAGCATGATCAGCACCCGATCGTAGGGACGGACGTCGAGCTCACCCAGCGCGGTCGCAGCTGCGAGTGCCTGATCGCTTAGCTTGCGAGAGTTCATCCGATAGCAACCACCGTGGTGAATGATTCGTGTCGAAGGGAACCGGTTGTCCGGGTGCCGCACTTCTGGCCTGACGGGAGGGTTGACAAGGTGCCCCGGCCGGCTGCGGGAGCGGCTTTCAGTGCGGGGACTCTATCCAGGATTCCGGATGTTGATCATCATCTCCTCAGGTCATTTCTTATGTACTTCAGGTGATGCAGTCCCGCTACATCAGACGATGTAGCTCGAAAGGTTTCTACAGTGTGCATGGCAACTGAACGTGTGCTAGTTGGGCATGTGCACGTGCGGAACACGGCGAAGATGAGTCCTACTCGCACAGACTGGGCCTGACCCCTAATTACACCCGCTATTGGCGATCTACACATCACCAAGCGCCGCGGCTAACCGTTCCAACTGCTGACCATCGTCATGCGCAGCGGCTCACCATTTGTCCAGATTGCTGCCGGGCGTGACTGTGGGAGTGGCACACGCTGCGCTCTCACCGTGTGGGTGAGCATGGCCAGAAAAGCGCCGGCTCGCAGTTCTGGTGTGGGCAACGCGGTGACAATGAGCAGGGTGACTTTGGTGGCTGTGTCAGGGCTCACGGCAGCAGGCGCGAAACTTTAGATGCGTGCAATCCGTCCGGGGCGTCGGAGTCGGCTCGGATCTGATCAGGATCATCCTTTACCGCGCGGACGAACTGTTGCGCGGCGCACGCCTCGCACGGCTTCCCATTGGGCGCCTCGTGCAGGGTAGTGACCATCATCAGCAAGTGGCCGCATTCCGCCTTGAAAACGCCAACGGGATGGCAGCGACGCTCGTCGATGGCGTGGCTGCACCAGTCCAGTACGTACAAGCCCCACCTGATGGCCATCACCGGGCATCCTGTGCGGATTGGCACCGCGGGCAGATCTGCTGGGATCGGGCGGCTCGCCGGACAGCGCCTTGCGACCGAACGCGATCGTGCGTGGGGCAAATCGGATGCCGCACACAGCGATCACGCTGCCCGGCTCATCGTGCCCCTGTGTGCGTGTCGTGGTCGTCGGTAGACCGCAGGAATCAGCTCACCGGGCACGCACCAGGATCGACTCGGCCAGGGCGATCGTGTGGCTCTCGACAGCTTCACCCCGGGGGCACCGAGCACGTGAAGCGTCCACCCGCCGTCCAGTTCATGGATCACAGCAGCTTGCACCGCTCCCCGCTGTCGGTCCGCCGGCCGGATGCCTGCAGGCGGCCACGCTCGCGCTGCGGGCGCTCTGTCTCAGGAATACCGATCACAGCTATCGACGGTGAATGCTGCCGATCGCATCGTGCTGGACACCTTGTCCTACCGGTTGACTCCGATGCGCTTGGCCAACTGGCACAGCGGAGTGGACCGCCGCCGCTCAGCGGCGAGTAGGTCGCGGGTCACCGCGCGGGCCAGGGTTTGATGGCGGATCCAGTCCGGCGACATCCCCTCTGCGGTCAGCAGCAACGCGAGAGCCTGCTCCTCCTCGCCTAGGTTCGCGTGCGCGCAGGCCCGGTCAGTCAGGTGCCGGCAGCGGGCAGCCAACGGTAACCCCG
>JALZDU010000449.1 GCA_030862405.1 Actinomycetota bacterium
CACTGCGAGCACGACAAGCCCGGGGTTGCCGTCGTTGCCGCTCATCGACCGCCCTTCCGACCTCTGGTCCCCCCGGACCCAACAATCCTGCACATGGCCGGTACCGCTGTCCACGGTTGGTGGTCGCTGCGGCGGTGTGGCGAAACGGTGACTAACCCGATCACAGCCCGAAGCGCGACCATGCCGCACGGTGTTCGAGTGCCTCGAGAACCGCCAGCGCGGAGTTCAGGCCGCTGTGTCCGGTCAGGGAGATCGCCGCAGGGCGTAGCCCCAGGCGAGCCAGCAGCGGCCGGCGCGCCTCGACCATCGTGATCTCCGCGTCCGGGTAACGCTTGGCGATCTCCCCGCGCATCGTGCCAAGCTTGTCAACCAGTCCCAGCTCCAGCGCCCGACGGCCGGTCCACACCTCACCGGTGAACAGGTCCTTCTCGTCGTTGGCCAGCAGGTCGCCGCGGCGGGAGCACACCCAGTCGCGGAACATGCCGTGCAGCTCGGTCTGCATGCTCTGCAACCACTCCACGTCGTCTTGTCGCTCGGGTAGGAACGGGTCGAGCCGGGCCTTGTTCGCCCCAACGGTGTACAGCCGCCGTTCCACACCGAAGCGCTCCAGCAGGCCGTGCAGCCCGAAGCCCTGGCTGACCACCCCGATGGACCCGACCAGCGACGTGGGGTGGGCGACGATCTCGTCGGCGGCGCACGCCAGCCAGTACCCCCCAGATGCGGCGACGTCTTCGCAGAACGCCAGCACCGGTACGCCCTTGCTGTCGGCCAGTCCGCGAATCCGATCGGCGACCAGCGCCGACTGGGTGGCCGAACCACCCGGTGAATTGATCGACAGTGCCACCGCCCGCAACCGGTCGTGATCGAAAGCGCGGGTCAGTACCGGGTCCATCGTGGCCAGATTGATCACTCCGCGCCCCAGCGGTGACTGCGCCGGGGTGATCACGCCGTGCAACTTGACCGCGGCCACCACCGGACCGCGCTCTCGCTGGCTGCCCGGTAACGGCAGCCGCGAGGTCAGATCCCTTACATCCATTGGGCCAGCCTACGTAGGACCGCGTGGTTAAGCGCTCACTGGCGGTTGAGAACGCGACGTGCTCGGCGTCGGCGGGGCGGGGGCACGAACGCCACGGCTGAACTTGGGCACCCGCATGCTGACCTTGGTACCGACTCCCGGCCCAGTCTCGACGACCAGCCCGCAGTCGTCACCGAAGGCCGCGCGCAACCGATCGTGCACGTTGCCCAGTCCGACGTGCGCGCCGGAGACGTGCGAGTCCGTCATCTCATCCCGCAGCCGTGCCGGGTCCATCCCGATACCGTCGTCTTCCACGCTGATCACGCACTCTGACCCAGCGTCCTCGGCGACGACGGACACCGTGCCGCCGCCCGGCTTGCCCGCCAGGCCGTGCCGCACGGCGTTCTCCACCAGCGGTTGCAAGGCCAGGAACGGCAGCACCACCGGCAGCACCTCGGGTGCAATCTGCAGCTTGACCTGCAATCGATCTCCGAACCGGGCTTTTTCCAGGATCAGGTAGCGGTCGATGTTGTTGAGCTCCTCGGCAAGCGTGGTGAACTCGCCGGCAGCCCGGAAGGAGTACCGGGTGAATTCGGCGAATTCCATGAGCAGCTCGCGAGCCTCCTCCGGGTCGGTGCGCACGCACGAGGAAATCGTGGTGAGCGCGTTGTAGATGAAGTGCGGCGAGATCTGGGAGCGCAGGGCCCGCACCTCGGCGTGGGCCAGCCGGGATCGGGACTCGTCGAGCTCGGCGAGTTCGAGCTGGCTGGAGACGTACCGAGCGACCTCGGCGGTGGCCCGCATCACGCCGGCCTGGGCGCTGCGTTGGCTGACTACCCCGAAGGTCCCGACGACGCTGCCGTCCACTTCCAGCGGGGAGACGATGACGGCGCGAATCGGGCAGTCGGCGCGCCCGCAATCCATCTCATGCTGGTTGCGGACCTGCTGGCGACCGGTGCTTGCAACCTGAAACGCTGCCTCGGCGACCCATTCGGCGTGATGCTGGGCTCCGCCGTCCCAGGCCAGCATCACACTTTCGTCGTTGGTCAGCGCGACGGCTTCGCAGTTCAGCAATGCCCGCAGATGCGGCGCTGCGGCGGTCGCCGAGCTGGCCGACAGCCCATCTCGCAGCGTCGGCGAAGCCTGCGCCATGGTGTGCAGCGCAGTGTAGGTGGCGCGGTCGGCATCCGTGCCGAAGGTGCCCCGGGTGTGCACCCAATACACGATCCCGGCAGCGCACACCGTGAAGAACAGTATGGCGAGCACCACCCACAGGGTCACGGATCCATCGTCGCGGTCCCGTCATCCGCTGGCAACGTCGACGCGCGCGCATTTCTGCATACCAGGAACAGGTAATGCTGCAACTGGCGAAAGCCGGAGAGGTTTCGGTTTACCAGCAGGCCGGGTAGGACTTGAGCACGGTAGTTCGGTGCCCGGGTTCCGGACTACCTAGGCTCCGAGGGTTCTGCCAGTAGCCCCCGGGGCCGCGGATCACTCGGGACAAAGCTAGGTGGACAACACAGTGGTGGCCACCTCGGGCCAGTTGACACCGGCCGCGACCCAGCTGGCCGCGGTGTCGGCTGAGTATCCTGCTTGGATCCATCGTGCGGCGAGCACCATGGGATGGCCCACCTCCTCGTCCGCGGCGTCTGCCAGGTGCAGCGCCAGCGCAATCACCTCGGGATCGCGCGTGACGTACCCGATCAACCGGCGGCTGCGGGCCTGCGGCACCGACTCCACCGCGTCGACCGGGTCGTCCGGGAACAGCAGCAGGCCATGTTCACCGAGAAGATCAACAGTCTGGCGTTCCGGGATTGGCAGCCTGGTCGGTACCCCGGAGCAGATCCACTCCACGACCGGACCGGTCAGCGCCCTAGGGTGCACTGACCGCAGTTCTACCGTCCATGTTGCTCCCACCGAGCGGCACCACGAAGCGGCGAGTACGCAACTGTCGGTGGCGTACTCATCAGCTGAGCGGTCGGCAGGCTGCAATGGCGGAGCGGACCGGACCACGGCACGACATCGAACTCCGCCACGCCGTAACGCACCACCGCCGGAAGAGGGATCGATGCCGTCAAAAATGTGATACAGCTCAGCGAAGCAATCGGGAAAGTCTGCGATCAGCCAGTGGTTTGCCTCCGGTCTGGCAGGTCGGGCAGTACTGGAACGCGCGGTCGGCGAAGGCCACCTCGCGGACGGTGTCACCGCATAACGGGCAGGGCAGACCCGCGCGAGCGTGCACCGCCAGACCGGCCCGCTTTTCCCCCTTGAGCCGTGCAGCGTCCTGGCCCACCGAACGTCGCACCGCGTCGTGCAACACTCGCTGCAGCGCCTCGTGTAGACGGTCCAGTGCGTCGTCGGACAACCGCCCCGCGGTGGCGTAGGGGGACAGCCTCGCGGCGTGCAGCACCTCGTCGGAGTAGGCATTGCCGACGCCGGCGATCAATGCTTGGTCGGTCAGGGCGGTCTTGAGCCGCTCGGTACGTCCGCGGAGTGCCTCGGCGAGCTCGTCGCGGGACAGCGCCAGGGCGTCCGGGCCGAGCCGGGCAATGCCAGGCACGTCGGCTATCTCGTCGACCACATACACCGCCAGCCGCTTCTGGGTCCCCGCCTCGGTGAGGTCGAAGCCGGAGCCTGGGTGCAGGTGCACTCGCAGCGCGATCGGTCCCTTGCCCGGCCGGGGCGGGGTCGGGGCCAGGGAATCGGACCAGCGCAACCAGCCTGCCCGCGCCAGGTGAGTCACCAGCACTGGCCCGTCAGTGTGCAGCGCGAGGAACTTGCCGTGCCTGCTGGCTGTGGTCACGCAGCGCCCGTACAGCGCGCTCGTGGGCGGCTGCACAGTCTTGAGCACCGTGAGCGAAGCGACGTCGATACGGGTCACAGTTGCGCCGATGGCGTGCTCGCGCAGGTGGTGCGCCAGTGCCTCGACCTCCGGCAGCTCCGGCATGGGTCCCAGTCTGACTCAGTCGCAACCACACCGCACGATCACGTGACTTGCCGGAGCATCCCCGTACCGTCGTCGGGGATGGCCCGCTCCTTGAGAGAATGGACCACTCCACGAGTGTCCTGCCGGGCCGCCGTCAGGCCGTGCACGGTGCCAACCCAGTGCTCGCCGGCGGTATCGGCCGGCTCAGGCGTACGCGCCACGATGGTCCACGGCCGCCGCAGCGCCCACTGCACCGGCAGCACCATCAGCACCAGCAGCAACAACAGCACCAACCACGACGGCACAACGACTCCGGTGGGCGTCCACCAAAGTACGAAGAGACTTAAAACGACGACCACCCCGAACATCGCGATACCGGACACGTAACCAGCGGCCATGTCATGCTCGAACTGTTCCGCCGTCGCCGGTTGGTGCCAGTTGATCCTGCTCTGCACGGTCCAGCTGCGCCCGTCGGCGCCCCGCACCACCCGCCTCATGCCCGACCTCCATGCGCCTGTCGCGAGACCTGCTCCCAGCGTAACGCCGAGTGGCCAACGGCCATGGGATGCTGGCGCCGATGACCCAGCCCCGCTCGTTCACCCGCCGCCGGGAGAACTTCACCTGCCTGCATTGCGGCACGCTGGTGCACGGCAGCGGCTACACCAACCATTGCCCGCGGTGCCTGTGGTCGCGACACGTCGACATCCACCCGGGTGATCGGGCCGCCGAGTGTGGCGCGTTGATGGAGCCGGTTGGGGCGTTGTCTGAGCGTGGTGAAACCGTCCTGGTGCACCGGTGCATGGCGTGCGGGCACAGCCGGCGTAACCGCAGCGCAGCTGACGACGACTCCGAAGCAGTGCTCTCACTGTTCGGCCGCCCGGTGCCCGACCCACCACGCTGAATCACCGCTTAAGGCGAACGCGATCAGCAGGTCTGGCCGGAGTTGATGCAGTCGGCCATCTGCTTCAATAGCGCTTCTGGCATGATCGCCATAAAATCGCCATGGTCGGTGATTGCCTTGTGTCTTTGCTCGGGGAAGGAGTCCAGGGCGAAGTTTCGGCCACCCGGTTGATCGTAGGTCAGCGTCATCCGCAGTTGCGGGATGGCCACCGTTCCACGTTTGCATGACCCGTCCTGCCGCGGGAAAACGACGTGCGCACGGTGGTCTTCCGAGTCCAGATTGTTCCCGTCCCAGCAGCTGGGGAAATCCAGTATGCGCACCAGTCGACTGCCCTGTGGGCACTGCGGGTACTTGGTGGTGGTGCGGTCCTCGAACCCGGTGCAGGTCCACGCCGCATTGGCATTGTCACCGCCGTTGGTCGCGGCCTTGGCGTCCCCGGTGATGAGCGTCAGGTCGTCCGGCATGGGAGTCACCTGGCTGGTCGGGTTGCCACGGAACTGTAGCTGCGCCGAGGCGGGCTGGAGGATCTTGCCGAAGTTGCCGTCCAGCCCACCGCCATCGACCAGGGCATCGGGCCCCTTTGCGTCGGTGTTGCGTAACACGGGCCAGAAGTACGTCGACCGGTCGCCGTTGGCGCAGGTGGTGGCGGCTTCGTGCAGGCTCTCGTCGGTGGAGAACGCATTGGCCGACAGGTTGCCGACGTAGTCGTGGACGTGCTGGGCGCCGTTGCGCTTGCCCGGTGCGACCATGAAGTTGTCGGAGTTGCGGTGTCCCTCGGCGTTCGTGCCGCAGGGACTGGTGAAGGTGCCGGTGGACCCGTTGCGCTTGACCTCGACCTGCTTGACGTTGGATCGCACGTCCTCGATGCTCACGAAGTCTTTACGGGCGGGTCCACCGGCCTTGTCCCGGCCCGGGAACTCCACATCGGCGTTCTTCTTGTCGTTCTTCTTGTCGTTCTTCTTGTTGTCCTTTTTCTTGTCGCGCTCCTTTCTGTCGTTCCGCTTGCCGTCGGAGTCACCACGAGGGTCTTTGTCACTGTTCAACGCGGCCCGTGCACTGCCGTCGTCGGTGCAGCCCGAACGGTCGCCGCGCGCGCTGCCACCCAACAGATCATCCAGGGGAATCACCTGGTCAGGACGGCAGCCAGCCGCCGAGTCCGCGCTCTTGTTGGCCCCCGACTCGGCGTCAGCGGTGCCGGTGACCGCCACGATCCCGCCAGTGGCGAGCAGAGTAAACGCCGCTGCCATCAGGGCCACGGGGGCGCCGCGCCTGTGCTTTCCACGTGCCATCGCCAGTCTCATT
>JALZDU010000143.1 GCA_030862405.1 Actinomycetota bacterium
CCAGGGTGGAGCGCCGCAGGGCGAGCCAGCCCACGGCCGCCGCGACGAACAGCGCCACCCCGTACACCAGGAACGGTGCCCGCAGCGACAGCCCGATCAGGCCACCCCCGACCAGCGGACCGGTGACACTGCCCAGCAGGAAGCTGGTGGCCCACAAGCCGGTGGAGCGCCCGCGCAGCGGCGGCGGCGTCATCCGCACCAGCAGCGCGAGCGCGGAGACGGTGAACATCGTGGACCCGATACCGCCCAGCGACCGGAACAGCAGCAGCTGCCAGTAGGTGGCGGCGAACGCGCACGCCGTGGTGCTCAGACCCACGATGAGGATGCCGCTCACGAAGACCCACCGCTCGCCCAGCCGAGTGATCAGCCGTCCGCTCGCCGGCGCGAACACCAACCGGGTGAATCCGAACGCGCTGATCACGACCGAGACCGCGAGGATGCTGACGTCGAAGCTGCGGGCGAAGGTGGGTAGCGCCGGGATGAGGATGCTGAAGCCGATCGCGATCACGAAACTGACCGCGACCAGCACCCACACCTCGCGCGGCAGCCGCGGGCTGCTCGCCGGCTCCGGCCCCAATGTCATACCCACTATGACATTTGGTGAGTTCCGGGTCGGGAGATCGTGCCCTCGCGACCGTTTTCCTGGCAGAACTGGCGCACATAGTATCCGTCTGATGCGGGTTCTTGACGCGTGTCCTTTATCAAGAAATCATAATTTGGACCCAGAGATACACGGTTCGTTTCGTAGAGGTGGTGGTCTAGATAGATCATGGCTCCACTAAGGTTACGCAGACCAGTGATGTCATTGACATTACCGCATCCCGACAAGAGTACTTCCTTGAGCTCGCCAAGTTCGCGAAGCCTTGCGACGCCACGCAAATGCTCACAGTTAATTACATGCAATCTCCTAATACCCGAGCCTAGAAAGTCGAGATCCTCAACGGCTCCACCATCAATCGTCAAAATTTTAACCGTATCCGGAACTACGAGATCCCTTGGGATACTCTGCTGCCGAAGCATGATGGAATCGACCCGTACATTTGACAAAGCGGCATCAATGCCCGATAGCTCACCATGGGTGATAGCCAAGGGCTGGCAGACCTGAAGCCGTCCCAGACCGGAAGTGTCTTCGACGACAACTTGCGAAAGCTGCAAACTTTCCAGTTCAGCACCTTCCGGCAAGCAATCAAAATCGAGTAGCTTCACGTTTGCTTGGCCATCCCCAACGAGCACTGCACTTTACGGGGAGGACTGAAGTGCCACCGGTCACTCATGATTGCTGTGCTGGCGAGGGCCAGAACCAAATCATAGAGATCACTGCCTTGGGAATCTCCTTTACTACTTCTTCGCACCAATATCTACCTCTGCTTCTCCCATGGACAACAATGCTGCACCTATTATACCTGCGTCCACTCCGTGAATCGACTGGATGAGCGGGGGGATAGGACGGTACCTTGGTGCGAATGCATGGAGCGAACAACTCTTGCTCGCAGGCTCGATTAGTAGTCGCCCTGTCGCACCTACTCCACCGCCAATTACCACAACCTCAAGCTCGAAAATATTCACAAGTGTTGCAATTCCAATTCCAAGCCAGTATCCAATTTCTTCGAATAAGGATTGAGCCTCCGAGTCTCCGCTTTGCGCCGCCGCAAATACAATCCGACCGGTAACCCCTCCCGATTTTTTTGCGAGCAATGCGAGCTGTGTGTATGGATGCTTGATTATTGATTTGCGAGCAAGGCGTTCGAGTGCGGTTCCGGACGCCATGGCTTCGAGGCAACCGCTGTTGCCGCATCCACACATAGCGCCCCTCGGATCCACAACAAGGTGTCCCACTTCGGCTCCGAGTCCCGACGGCCCCCGATAAAGCTCTCCAGCCAGGACCAGCCCACCACCCACACCCGTACCGACCGTCAAGTAAGCCATATTCGAATGGCTCTGGTCGCCCCGCACAGATGACTCCGCCCACGCAGCAGCATTAGCGTCATTGTCCACTACCGTTGGAAGTCCCGTGGCCTCGGCGACAACATCTCGGACCGGAAGCTGCTTGTAGGAGTTGTTAGGTGCCCACCGGATGAGCCCACTCGGCCACTCCACAAGACCAGCAGCCCCAATCCCGATGGATTGTACAGCCGGATACAGGGCTCGCAGTTGTCTGATGGTTCTGATCAAGAAATCTGTTAGGTTCTGCTGCTGCGAGGCGGTAGGTACTTCGACCTTCTCAAGCAGGTATCCTTCAGTCGAAACTACTCCGCCAGCTATCTTGGTACCACCGATATCTATGCCGATAGCATAAATGTTAGACATCGGGGCCGTCCGGACTTGAGTCGTTTTCGGTCAACGCGCACTATGGATGTTGAGAGCCTAAAGGAGCCTCCATTCATTGTGCGCACCGCCCGAATCCTGATCAGGCTGCGAGATGCAACGGCACCTCCACGGTCTGGCAAGCCTAAACGGCTGCCAGTGGCTGATGCTACTGGTTTGACGTCGCTGCCGCATTGGCCGTCGCGGGCCCAACCACCCAAAGTTCCTGGCCGGTGAGCAGGTCGAAGCCCACATACACCAACACCTGATATGACTTCGTACGCTTGCAGATATGACCGCGCCCGCTGTCGACGCTCTCGGCCATCCTCACAGCGTACTTGAAGGCGCCGTCGGTGTGACATGATCAATACCGACAGCTCGATCTGGACCGTAACCGCAGGTCATCGCTGGCTCGACGCGGAGCTCGAGCGTGTGATCGTCCGCTTGCAAGACGAGTTCTGCCAGTTAAGCTGTTCCTGCCGCTGTCGTGGCGCACTGAGATCGTCCGTAGGCTGTGTGGGGCCGACCTACTGCACCGCGCCCGATCGGCTAGCGGTCCTAGGTCGCTAGATGACAGGGGAGTGATTCCCAGACTTCGCACCCTGTTCGTCTCCGCTGACTTGGAGTGATGGCGTGACTGCCGACGTGCTCGTTCCCGCGGAAGCGACCTCGTGACCGCCGACTCCCTCCCCGTCGAGCTGCGCCGCGCGCTCGCCCGGCTGGCCCGTACCCCACGGCTGCTGGTGGCCTGCGATTACGACGGCACCCTCGCTCCGATCGTCGAGGACCCCGACCGCGCGTGGCCCCACCCCGAGTCGGTGACCGCGCTGCGCGCACTCGCCTCATTGGCCGCCACCACCGTCGCGGTGATCTCCGGCCGGGCGCTGCGGGACCTGGCCGCACTCTCCCGGCTGCCCTCCGAGGTGCACCTGGTCGGCAGCCACGGCTCGGAGTTCGACGTGGGCTTTATGGATGCCCTCGGGCCGGCCGAGAAGGCCCTGCACGAGGAGCTGCACACCGAACTGAAGCGCCTGGCGGCAGACGTGAAGGGGGTGAGCCTCGAGGCAAAGCCCGCGAGCGTCGCGGTGCACGTCCGCCGGGCCGAGCCGGAGGCCGGCGAGCGGGTGCTCTCAGCCGTGCGAGCGGGTCCCTGCACATGGGACGGAGTTCAGGTGACCGAGGGCAAGTCGGTGATCGAGCTGGCCGTGGTGCAGACCGACAAGGGCCAGGCGCTGGACCTGTTGCGGCACCAGGTTGGGGCGTCCGGCGCGGTGTTCCTGGGCGACGACGTCACCGACGAGAAGGCCTTCGCGCGGCTGACCGGGCCCGACGTCGGCGTCAAGGTCGGTGCCGGCGAGACGATGGCAGGCTACCGAGTGGAGTCCACAGAGGACATCCCGCTGGTGCTCGCGTTCATCGTCGAGGAGCGACGTACCTAGCTGCACCGGACACATTGCCCGGCTACGCGGGCTCCCAACCGGTGCGATGAGCCGCCAGGTAAGCGGTGATGGCGACGGAGAGTCACTTTCGCTGCCAACTCACACTTTCAGGCGGACTCCGAGGTGCAACACAGGCTATAGTGACAACGACAATGACTTCCATGATTAACAGGACGGGGTCCGTGATGACCTTCCGCATCCCGGACCGAGGCGCGGTCGGCACCGCCGTGCTCTGCACCGCGGTGCTGACCACCGCGGTGCTGGCACTCGCCGGGTGCGGCTCGGGAGATTCCGGCGCGGGCCAGGGTGGCGAGGACGCCGCGCTCTCCGTGGTCGCCACGACCGACGTCTGGGGCAGCGTGGTCGAGACCGTCGCCGGTGACACCGTCGAGGTCACCACGCTCGTTGACGACCCGTCCGCGGACCCGCACTCCTACGAGAGCACCCCTGCGGACGCCGCCGCGGTGACCGACGCCGACCTCGTGGTGTTCAACGGCGGTGGCTACGACGAGTTCGTGGCGGAGATCCTCGGCTCCCTCGACGCCAAGCGCACGGTGCACGCCTTCGAGCTCGCCGAAGGCGGCGAGGGTCACGCTCATGAGGGCGGTGCGAACGAGCACGTCTGGTACGAGCTGCCCGCGGTCCAGGCCGTTGCGGCGCAGGTGGCCGAGGAGCTGGGCACCCTGCTTCCCGAGCAGGCAGAGACCTTCACCGCCAACGCCGCAGCCTTCCGCGAGGAGATCGGCACCATCGCGGCGCAGCTGTCGGCCATCGGCCAGGTGAACCCCGGTGCCCGGGTGGCGCTGACCGAACCCATTGCCAGCTACCTCATCGAGGATGCCGGGCTCACCGATGTCACCCCGGCCGAGTTCCTCGAGGCCGTCGAGGAGGAGACCGACCCGCGGGCCGCCGCGGTGGCCGCCACCCGGCAGCTGATGTCCGGCAACCAGGTGAGCGCGCTGATCTACAACCCGCAGACCGAGACACCGGTCACCGAGCAGGTCCGTTCCGACGCCGAGGCCGCCGGCGTGCCCGTGGTGGAGATGACCGAGACCCTGCCGGAGGGGGTGGCGTACGTGAGCTGGATGACCGAGCAGGTCGAGGCGCTGTCCTCCGCCCTGGCGCGGTGAGCCCCGTCGACGTCACCACCAGGAACGCCGTGGCCCCGACAGGAGTGTCCGCCGGGGTGGCGCCTGGCCGGGCCCGGCCGCCCGCGGTGCGGCTGCGCGCTGCGGGGCTCTGCTACGGGACCCGGACGCTGTGGGACGGGCTGGACCTCGACGTCGCACCCGGGGAGTTCCTCGCGGTGCTCGGGCCGAACGGGTCGGGCAAGACCAGCCTGCTGCGG
>JALZDU010000507.1 GCA_030862405.1 Actinomycetota bacterium
CCGACGCGCAGGACCTGCCACACGTCTACCCCGGAGACGAGCTCTGCCTGTACTACCCCGGCGAGTGCGGCCCGACATGCTGCTCGCGACCACCATCCTGCCGTGGACAGCAGAATGGCTGATGCACTATGAACTCCTGGCTCATCACCAGCCGCTGGACCGGTGGCGGTCACATCGGACGAACAGGTGACCGATAGCGGGACACCGGCTCAGGCCGTCCCCCACAGAGCCTGGGTGATCGACTCGGCGATCCACGCACGGCGGTGTTGATCCCGACCCGGACCACTGAGGACTTGTTCACCGGTTGGTGAGGGCATCTGCAGGGGTTGGGCGCGGTGCCCCGAGTGTTGGTGTGGGATGGGGAGGGCGCCATCGGGCGCCGGCGTGGTGGGCGGACGGAGTTGACCGAGGCGTGTCAGGGTTTCCGGGGCACGCTCGGGCGAAGGTGCTGATCTTGCTCCCGGCCGACCCCGAGGCGAAGGGTCTGCTTGAGCGGGCCCATGATTATTTGGAGCGGTCGTTTTTGCCGGGGCGGGTGTTCGCCTCGCCGGCAGACTGCAACGCCCAGCTCGCTGCCTGGTTGGCGGTGGTGAATCAGCGTCGGCGCCGGGCGTTGGGGTGTGCGCCGTGTGACCGGATCGCCGCGGATAAGGCGGCGATGCTGGCGTTGCCGCCGGTGGCGCCGGTGACCGGGTGGCGGGCAACGACTCGGCTGGCCCGTGATCACTACGTGCGTCTGGACAGCAACGACTACTCGGTGCACCCCGGTGTGATCGGGCGGCGGATCGAGGTCGTGGCCGACTTGAGCCGGGTGCGGGCACACTGCGATGGGCAGCTGGTCGCCGATCACGAGAGGTTGTGGGCCAAACACCAGACCCTCTCGGCTGCCGAACATGTCGCCGCCGCGCGAGCGCTGCGCCGCGAACGCATTGGCCTGCTGCGTCCCGCCCCGCAGCCGGCCGTCGAGATCCGCTGCCTGGCCGACTACGACACCGCCCTGGGCCTCAACGACGCCACCGACGTCGACGACGAGGGTGGGGTGGCGTGATGGTCACCGCCGCCAAGACCACGACCAGCACCGGTTGCAGCCCTCGGGCCGCCACGATGAGCAGCACCACGGCTCGGGACCTGCGCGGGGAGGTGGCGTTTTTGACCCGCGCGCTTAAGGCCCCCACCCTGCGCGAATCGGTGCCACGGCTGGCCGAGCGGGCCCGCGCCGAGTCGTGGAGCCATGAGGAGTTCCTGGTGGCATGTCTACAACGCGAGGTCGCCGCCCGAGAGTCCCACGGCGGGGAAGGCCGCATCCGCGCCGCGCGGTTCCCCGCCCGTAAAAGCCTCGAGGAGTTCGACTTCGACCACGCCCGCAGGCTCAAACGCGACACCATCGCCCATCTGGGCACCCTGGACTTCGTCACCGCCCGCGACAACGCGGTGTTTCTGGGTCCGCCCGGGACCGGGAAAACCCACCTCGCCACCGGGCTGGCCATCCGAGCCTGCCAGGCCGGGCACCGGGTCCTGTTCGCTACCGCCGCGCAGTGGGTCGACCGCCTGGCCACCGCCCACCACGCCGGACGGCTGCAGACCGAGCTGGTCCGGCTGACCCGTTACCCGCTGCTGGTCATCGACGAAGTGGGCTATATCCCTTCGAACCCGAAGCGGCGAACCTGTTCTTCCAGCTTGTCTCGCCCCGATATGAAAGGGCCAGCTTGATCGTGACCTCCAACAGGGTCTTCGGCCGCTGGGGAGAGGTCTTCGGAGACGACGTTGTCGCCGCCGCGATGATCGACAGGCTGGTCCACCACGCGGAGGTGATCGCGCTCAAGGGCGATTCCTACAGGCTCAAGGACCGCGACCTGGGCCGCGTCACCCCAACCGTCACCGACGACGGACACCCCAATGCGTGACGCTTTGCCACCCAGCCCGGCCGGTCTGCCCCGCTACGGATTCACCTGCCAAGCCTGCGGGCACGTGGTAGCGCGCCACGCTTCTGCTCACCGGCCTGCCGCCAAGCCGCTCACCGACGCCGCTGCGCCGGCGTCACCGAAGACCAACCCCGCCAACACACCGGCGAACGAACCAGACAACTCAACAAAGATCAACCAAACCAGTAGGGGGTCAATTTTCAATTGCCGTCAGAGGGTCAGTTTTGGCCTGCCGTTGACACTATGGATGTCAAGCTGCTGAGGGCTGTGGTTCAGGCGGGGACGTGAGGATCTAGTAGATCTCCGGGCGATGTATCGCTTGAGGCAGCGGATGGCTTCACGACGGGTTTTGCCTTCGGTGATGCGGCGGTTGAGGTAGTCGCGGATGCGGGTATCCCAGCGCAGGCGGGACAGGGCGATGCGGTAGAGCGCGGCGTTGGCTTGTCGGTCAGGATCAGTCAGCCAGGATCATCATCCCAGGTCAGACCTTCATCCAGAACATCCGTTGCGCCACTACGAGCTTGACGCTGACGAACCGGTGACCTTGCGGGTGGGGGGCACCTTCGACGAGCTCACTCTGGCGAGCTGACCAATCTGAGGATCACCAATCTCGCCTGCCTCGGCTTCGCCAAGTGCAACAACGCCGCGTTTATCCCAGAATGATCCGCCTTCACTCTCGGTACGCAATCGGCGGGCTGAAGCCCGGTCGCTGCCCACCGACAGATGTCGCCGCACCGGGCGGAGGCGCCGATTCAGGGTCAGCTGCAGGGTAGATCAGATGCGAGCCATTGCGCCGAGCACCAGAGAGCGGTTCGTGGGAGGTCAGGTGTCCGTCGTGAAAGACGTGATCGACCCGAATCCGCTCGATGACGACCAGGTGGTCGGCGAGCAAGCGACGATGACACCTCCACCACACCGACTCGGAACACATCACAGCGACCGAGCAGCCAGCGGCCAGCTCCTTCAGTTCGCTGACACCGGCTG
>JALZDU010000511.1 GCA_030862405.1 Actinomycetota bacterium
ATCGAATGCCAGCCCGCGCTGATCAGTCATGCCACGATCATCCCGACTTCCGCGGCGCCGGTCTGGGTTCGACCCACGGTCAGGTCAGCCCTTCTTCAGTTCCTCGGCGAGCATCACGATGATGCCGCTGGGGCCGCGGACATAGGTGAGCTTGTAGACGTCCCCGTAGGTCGCAACGCCGCGCAGCGGGTGGCAGCCGTGCCTCGCGGCGATCTCGAGGGCCTCGTCGATGTCGTCGACCGAGAAAGCGACGCGGTGCATGCCGATCTCGTTAGGCAGGGTTGGCTCCGTCTCGATCGCGTCGGGGTGGATGTACTCGAAGAGCTCGAGGCGGCCGTGGCCGTCTGGCGTCTGGAGCATGGCGATGTTGGCGTGGTTGCCGTCGAGGCCGACGGCTGTGTCGGTCCACTCTCCGCTGACCGTGTCACGGCCGAGGACGGTCAGCCCGAGGTCGGTGAAGAAGTCGATCGTCGCGTCGAGGTCGCGGACGGCGATACCGACGTTCTCGAGTTTGATGGGCATGCGTTGAACGGTATCGAGTCAGGGAACCTGCCCCGGTCCGTCAAGCTCGCTGCTGCTGTGCCGCGAGGGGAACCTTCTCCGGGAACGCTGCAGGCAAACCTGGTGCCGGAGCGGAGACGCTCCGCAAGACCCGCCCGATGAAGATTCCCGCAGAGGCGCGCCATCTGGGACACCCACGCGACAGAGCTACGGCCACATCGCCGGCTGGGAAGTCGGTCTGCCTCGACTAAGTGCGCTCCACCGCAGGTTCATGCAGGGGATCGAAGGTCCGCTCATCGGCATGTGCGGAGTGCGCCGCGAGGCGCTTCGTCATATTCCCGGCTCAGCCGGGATGGATTGGAGGGAGGTCCTTGGGTCTGATGGCTTACCCGGCGCTGAAAGGTTAAGGGAACAAGAGCATGCCAGGAAACCGGTGATCGGGTCCAGGTATCAGGGACGGTGCGCCGGGGGACCCGCACGATATGGTGAAAGCTGAATTGCCTGAAGCCTAATCTCCAGAAGGTGCAAATGCCCGCCCGTCGGAAAGGATACCCGAGGCCGACGCCGTGTCCTGTGCCGATCTCGTCCGCTGATCGGTGCACCCTCCGGACGCGGAGCGATGTCCAGTGAGGATATTCAAGGAGATGAGTAGGCCACCTAAGTCGTGCTATGACGTATGACGAAGACGAACGCGGGATCGCCTAAGGGACGCGAGTCCTAAGGCGACGGAGTTCCCATAGTAGTCGTGGGAGTAACGACCCACCAGGGAGGGCGGGAAAGCCGCCCGCAGGGCGAAGGGGAACAGGTGACCGGACACACGAGGACTGAAAGGTATGCGAAATGCAAAACGCCGAAACGGTACTGGGTGTCCTCCGTGAGCGCGGCAGGAAGGGACTGCCGCTAGATGAGCTGTATCGACAGTTGTTCAACCCGCAGTTGTATCTGCTGGCCTACGGGCGGATCTACTCCAACGACGGAGCGATGACGCCTGGGGTCACCGGGGAGACCGTGGAGGGCATGTCACTGGGCAGGATCGACCGCATCATCGACGCGGTGCGCCACGAGCGCTACCGATTCAGCCCGGCCAGGCGGGTCTACATCGTGCGCCGTGTGGCGCTTGGTTGTATTCCCTGCTCAGCAGGGAGGAACTTGGAGGAATGTTTCTGGGTCTGATGGCTTACCTGAAGCCGAAAGGTGGATGGGACAAGAGCATGCCATTGAAGCCGTGGTCTGGTGAAGGCATCGAACAGAGGCACGGTGAGATCCGCGTGACATGGCAAAAGCTGGATTGCCTGAAGTCAAATCTCCGCTCGGTGAATACCCGCACCCACCGGAAACGATGCCTGAAACCGGTGCCGTGTCATGCGCTGGCATGGGATGTAGGTCGGCGCAACCTCCATGATGCGGGCGATGCCCAGGGAGGGCATTTAAGGAGATGAGTGGACTGCCTAAATCACGCTCGATACGTGCAGCCAAGACGTACCACGGGATCACCTAACGGGCGCGAGCCCCAAGGTGACGGAGAGCCAATAGTAGTCGTGGGGGTCGCGTCCCACCGGGGAGCTCGGGAAAGCCGGGTGCAGGGCGAAGTGGCTCAGGTGATTGGGATATCTAGCTCCGGGAGGTGCGCGAGATGCGAGAGGCCGAAACGGTGCTGGGTGTCTTACGTGAACGTGGCAGGCGTGGTCTGCTGGTGGAACGGTTGTATCGACTGTTGTTCAATCCACGGTTGTATCTGCTGGCCTATCAGCGGCAGTACGCCAATTCGGGTGCGATGACCGCTGGGGTCACCGGTGAAACCGTGGATGGCATGTCCCTGGACAAGATCCGGCGTATCGTTGCGGTCGTTCGGGCCGAACAATGGCGCTGGACGCCCGTAAAACGCATCCACATCCCGAAACGGGATGGGAAGCGACGCGCGCTGGGGTTGCCGTCCTTTTCGGACAAGCTGCTCGCCGAGGTGATACGCATGCTTCTCAACGCGTATTACGACGTGCAGTTCTCCGACCGTTCGCATGGGTTCCGGCCCGGCCGGGGTTGCCACACCGCGTTGGGTGAGGTGGTCGATGTCTGGAACGGAACACACTGGTTTATCGAGGGTGATATCGCTCAATGTTTCGACTCGCTTGATCATCAGGTGATGTTAGAGACGATGGGTGAGAAGATCCTCGACAACCGGTTCCTGCGGCTGATCGACGGGATGCTCAAGGCGGGGTATCTGGAGGACTGGCGGTGGAACGCGACCCTTTCCGGGGTGCCCCAGGGTGGGATCGCGTCACCGATCATGTCTAACATTTACCTTGACCGGCTGGACAAATTTGTTGAGACGCAACTGATTCCGCAGTACCACCGGGGACAGCGCAGGCGGGAAAACCCTGACTACGAACAGATATCAAGGGCGATCCGCACGGCGCGTAAACGCGGGGACCGGGAAGCGGCGCGGGCATTACGCCGGCAACGTCGCCTGGTGCCCAGCAAGGATCTTCACGATCCTGGATATCGAAGGCTGCGCTATTGCAGGTACGCCGACGATATCCTCCTCGGCTTCAGCGGCCCGAAGTCCGAAGCGGTGCAAATCAAGCAGCAGCTCGGGCAGTTCCTGCAAGATGAGCTCAAACTGAAACTGTCCGAACTGAAAACGCTGATCACCCATGCCCATACCGGACGTGCCCGCTTCCTGGGATACGACATCGTCACCTGGCATTGCGACGACAAGCTCGACTCCCGGGGACGGCGCACAACCAACGCCAACATCGGGCTATTGGTTCCCCGCGATGTGGTTGTGCGTAAATGTGCCCTGTATATGCGCCGAGGCAAGTCCTGGCATCGGCCGCAGATGCTCAGCGACCATGATTACTCGATCG
>JALZDU010000513.1 GCA_030862405.1 Actinomycetota bacterium
ACGCGTACCCACCTCGAAGTCGGCTGTGTAGCAGCCATGTAGCAACGACGTCCGCCTACAGCCATCGCGCGCAAGGTTCGCTACCGCATCAGCGCAGGTGATCCATCTAGCGCACACCGCTCCACACGGTCTGCCCGGGCTTTGGGAGCGAGGGGCCCGTACTGCAGTGAAGTACAGCAACCGTGGAATCCGAACCGCACCCTGACGACTCCATCATGCCTGTGGCCAGCGCACGAGACCTCGTCCAACCTTGCTGCGCACAGTTCACACCCAAGAGGTCACTGATTCGATCCCAGTATCGCCCACTGAGGTCACAGCGTCGGCAAGCTGCTGCGTATGTCGCGTATCTGACAGCGGACCGAGGTGATAGGCGACAAGGATCTTGACTGTCGGTAGAGGCTGATCGTGATCTTCAGTCGGACCCTGAAAGGAGATCAACATGTCAACCACGGTGGAAGAGCGGATCGTGGTGGCCGCATCCACGGCTGAGGTTTTTGCTGCGGTGGCGGACGTACGTCGGATGGCCCGCTGGAGTCCTGAATGCTTCGCGGTATGGGTCTGGGGTAAAAAGAATGGTGCACCAGCTCGATTCATTGGATGGAACAGGAATGGGCCGTTTGTTTGGTTCACCCTGTGCCAAGTGAAGGTGGCGGATCCGGGTACGGAGTTTGCGTTTGATGTGACCACCTTTGGAATGCCGGTATCTCGCTGGGGCTACCGGTTTTCGCCTACCGCGGATGGCACCGAGGTCACCGAGTACTGGGTGGATAAACGTAATCTCGGGGCCACAGTGCTCGGCCGGATTTTCACCGGTAAGGCTTCGACCATGCGGCCCGAGGTCAATCGGGAGGGTATGCGGGAGACGTTGCGCCGTCTGAAGTCTGAGCTGGAATCGGGAATTAAGAGCTGACCGCAAGCGCGGTACGGGCCAGGGCAATGGCTGCATCGCCGGAGAGGTCCCGGCTCTGGGTCTCGTGCAGGGCGACGCGTTCGGCGCCCACAGCTCTGATCAGTCGGTCGTGGACGTGCCGCATCTGTTCGGCGATGACGCGCACACCGCCTCTGGCTTCGCCGGCCGCCTCCCGCAGACGGTCGGACGCAGCAAGAATCGCCGCCGCGTGGTCCGGATCGCGTTCGGCTAGTACAAGAGCGGCGGTCTCCAACGCGTCGGCCAGCCAACGTTGAGTTCCCAGGTCGCCGAGCACACCCAGCAGCTCTACCAGGAAGCCCGCGGCGCGCTGTGGTTCGCCGGCCAGGACGGCCGTCTCGGCGGCGCGGGTGAGGGTCATGGCGAGCACTGGTCGGGCTGGCAGGCCCCGGGCGGCGTCGATTGCCTGTTCGGCCAGGTTGATTGCCCGCTGCTTGTCGCCGGCTAAGGCGAGCAATGGACCTAAAGCGGCCAGCGCGTGAGGCCCGAGCCATTCGCCGAGGGAATCACTCCGGGCCACTTCGACAGCGCGTTCGAAGTGGTTTCGGGCTTGGTCGTATTGGCCGTCGACAAGCGCGGCCCAGCCGAGGTGGTCATGGCACCAACCAACTGCATCGGGCAGACCAAGACGCTGAGCGCCGACGAGGGCAGGCTCGAAGAACGAGCGCGCCTGTGCACCCTTGCCCGGAAGGAGGCTGAACTCGCCGCGTCCGAAGTGGATAATAACCAAGCGACGATCATCGCCGATTCGCTGGGCGAGGGCCGCGGCTTGCTCAAACAGCTCATCGCGACGCTGGTGATCGTCCCCGGCGAGCAGAACGGCCTGGATGTTCAGGGCCTCAACACGCGCTGGGTGATTGGCCAGCTCAGGTGCGGAGAATTCCGGTTCGGAAATGATGCGCTGCATCCAAATCTGCCCATCAGGGTTGCCAAGCCATATCCAGGGCACCCACAGCGCCCCGATGAGATGCGACATGGCGTCGGCGTCACGCTGGGTCCATGACCATTCCAGGGCGGCACGGAAGTTTTCCGCATCGGTGAAGGCACCCCAGAGGTACTCTGCTCCCAGCGGTGTGCCCCTCCAGGCTTGGACGCGCGCGACGAAGGTATCGCGGTGTTGCCGGCGGGCCGCGGCCTCCTCCCTAGTCTCGGCCAGCTTCTCGATGCCGTACTGCCGGATGGTCTCCAGCAGCCGGTATCGGGGCATCGTGCCTTCGCTGTGCACGACGACGAGTGACTTGTCGACCAGCCGGCACAGTATTTCCAGAGCATCCTGGAAGTCACCGACTCCACCGCTGATCATCGCCTCGGCGGCCTCGAGGTCGAAGGTGTCTGGGAAGACCGCCAGGCGGGTTAGGGCGTGCTGCTCGACCGCTGAGAGCAGCTGATAGCTCCAGTCGATGGTGGCTCGCAGCGTCTGCTGGTGAGGTAGGGCAATGCGCTGCCGCCCGGTCAGTAGGCGGAAGCGGTCATCTAGGCGGCTAGCGAGTTGCGCCGGAC